>NZ_JCABYM010000019.1:0-6856 GCF_059499385.1 Limnoglobus sp.
ACCGCGGCGTCGCGCTGCTGTGGGAGTGGATCGCGACGATGAAGCCGTGACGTTGGGCCGTCTTGTAGGGCGGGTCAAGGCTTTGCGCCGACCCGCCGTCGCGGTCCCGGCCGGTTCGGCGTCCCTCCGACGCGGTTGCACCCCCGGCGGGTCGGCGCAAAGCCTTGACCCGCCCTACATCCCGCCGACGACTAAGGGTGGAACCAAAATCGCCGCTGTCTTCTCGCGGCTTGTCGGGGGGGTCTCGCGGTTGTACCGCGCGACGAACCGCGTCCAGGCCGCCTCCTCTTCGCCCGGCGGTACGCCGAACTTGGCCTTGAGTTCGCGGAGTTCGTTCACGAACGACCGGAGTTGACCGTAACTGCCGCCCACCCGCTCGGAGGGCCGCGCCTTCTCGTTCAGGTTCAGCATCTCGTCATGCAATCGGCAGACCTCTGGGAAGACCGCCTCGTACTCGCGGAGGAGCTGCATCGACTCACCGTAAACCTGCCGGGCGGTCGCGTTCCGGTTCAGGGTGACTTGCAGGACGTTGAATAGCGCGTTCACGTCATACGCGCCCCCCGCGATCAGCTGGCGGTTGAGGCTCAACGTCTCGTCGAGGGCGTCGAGACGTTTCTTCGCGAGCCGGCGGCGGGCCAGCCCCTCGTGATCGAGTTCGGGCCGCGGCAGCGCGGCCGCGAGCAGGCCGAGGACGGCGGCCAGCGCCACTTTGGAACGGACCATCGGAGTCTCCGGCCGGGTTCGACCTCAGCGGGCGTACCCCGAAGGCAAGAATTCGGCAACCCGAACCGGCCTATCGGTTCTCGTGCCCGCCACTTTCGATTCGTGCCGACCGCTCTTTTCCCCCCGCCGTATCCGTGAGTAAAACATCCCAATGCCGACCCTGCTCTTCGACATCGACGGCACGCTCGTTCGCACCGGCGGGGCCGGGAAGGCGGCGATGGAAGCCGCCCTCCGGTCCGCGTTCGGCGTCACGACCATCCGCGACGTGGTGCCGTTCGGCGGCCGGACCGACCCGGACATCGGCCGCGACCTGCTCCGCGTCCACGACCTCGAGCCGTCCGCCGAGAACTACGTCAAGCTCCGCGACGCGTACCTCACGCACCTCCGGCCGAGCCTGCACGCGAACGGCGGGCACGTCCTGCCGGGCGTGGCCGAGCTGCTGAAGCGGCTGCACGGGAAACGGCGGATGGGCCTGCTCACCGGGAACCTGCGGGCCGGGGCGATGCACAAGCTCGCCCACTTCGGGCTGTGGGACTACTTCCGGTTCGGCGGGTTCGGCGACGTTCACCACGACCGGGACGACGTGGCCCGCGCCGCCGTCGCCGCCCTGAAGGAACACCACCCGGACTACCGCACGGCCGACGTGTGGGTGATCGGCGACACGCCGCTGGACGTGAAGTGCGCCCGCGCCATCGGCGCGAAGGTCGTCGCCGTCGCGACCGGGTGGAACACGCTGGACGAACTCGCCGCGACCGGGCCGGACCTCGCGCTCGCGGACCTGTCCGACTTCTGCAAGCTGCCGCCGTCCTGGTTCGAGTAGCCGCCATGCCGACCGTCGCCGTGCCGGGGTTCGTGCCGTCGCAGCACGGGTTCCCGTTCCCGAACTGGTACCCGCCGGGGACGCCGGTGCTGACCGTGCCGACGCCGTTCGGCCGCGTCCCCGTCGGCGACGCGAACGGCGGGCTGTGCGGCGGCATGATCTTCGCCGCCCGCGACCTGTTCGCCCACGGGATGGTTCCCCCGCCCGCGCCCGACCCGCCGGTCGTTCGGTACCTGTGTCGGCGGCTGCTCGACAGTTTCAACCTGCCGTTCGGGGTGCTGAAGTACTACGACTGGCAGCGGCGGCCGGGCCGCGGCCGGTACGTCGCCGGCGTGTGCGTGCAGGACGGCCTGTCGCGGCTGACGGCGGAAGTGGAATGGCCGAAGGTGCGGGCGCTGCTCGACGCCGGGCAGCTGGCGGCGCTCGGGCTGGTGAAGGCCCACTCGCTCGACCCGCGGGAGATGGGGAAGAACCATCAGGTGCTGGCCCACGGGTACGCCTTCGACGACGCGACCGGCGACGTGGTGCTGACGGTGTACGACCCGAACTGTCCCGGCGACGACGGCGTGACGCTGGCGTTCAACGTGGCCGACCCCGAGAGCGGCCGCGGGGTGGTGCATTCCGGCGAGGGGGAGTCGGTGCGGGGGCTGTTCCTGACGGACTACACGCCGGCCGTGCCCGACATATAGCGGTGGGCTTGCCCACCGTGCGGGTTCGAGTCTTCGAGAACCCGCACCGCGGAGCCTCCCACGGGGAACTGTCTGCGGTGGGAGAAACGCACCCGCGGGAGGAACGCCGTCACGCCCGCGGGGACGTGGTTGTGGTGTGAGGAGCGTCCCCGCGTTGGGTAGGTGGTGCAGTTTCTCGAAGACTCGAAACTGCACGGTGGGCAAGCCCACCGCTATATGACCGGTCCGACCGCCAACAGCCAAATCTCGCCGAACGGTTCCAACTGCTCCAACTCGATCTCGTGCCGCTTAATCAATTCCAGGATCGCCAGGAACAGCCCGATCAGCTTCGACCGGGTGTACGGCGGCGTGAACACGTCGCGGAAGTTCACCCGCCTCGCCGCGGCCACCTGCTCCAGCACCTGCCGCTCGTAGACGTGCTGCGGCGTGTCGTCGATCGTGATCGTCTTCGGCTGCAGCCCCTGCGTCTCCCGCATCAGCCGCGCGAACGCGCTCACCAGGTCCCACAGCTCGACCGGCCGCACCGGCGGCGCGCCGGCGGCCGCCGGCTCCGCCGGCGGCACGCGGGGCAGCCGCGTGTTGTGAACCTCCGCCTGCTGCTCCAGCGCCGCGGCCGCGTCCTTGTACTTGCGGTACTCCAGCAGCTGCTTCACGAGCTGCCGCCGCGGGTCCGGCAACTCGCCCGCCTCCGCCTCGGCCTCGCTCGGCAAGAGGCCGCGGACCTTGATCTCCATGAGCGTGGCGGCCATCACCAGGAAGTCGCCGACGAGTTCGATGTCGAGTTGCTGTACGACGCGGACGTGTTCGAGGAACTGGTCGGCGATGGTCGCGATGGGGATGTCGTGAACGTCCACCTCGTTCCGCTTGACGAGGTAGAGCAGCAGGTCGAGCGGCCCGTGGAACGTCTGAAGGTTAACTTGGTAGCTCATCCGCGGGTCACTTCAGCCACATGTAAACAACCGCCGCGTAGTAGACGCCGCTGACGCTCGACGGCTCGCCGGGGGCGGTCCCGTACCCGCCGTCGGCGTTGCGGCACTTCGCGAGGAACGCCCGTAGCTTCGCCGCGTCGCGGGGCTTCTCCTTCGCGAGCATCAGCGCCCGCATGACGCGGTACGTCGTCTCGCCGTCGCTCGCCGTCGCGCCGGCCTTGCCCCAGCCGCCGTCGGCCCGCTGGCCGGCCTTGATCGCGTCGATCACCTTCGCCTTGTTCGCGACCGGGTAGCCGAGGCGGAGCTTCATCGCAACGACCGACGCCGTGTCGCGCGGAAGACCGTCGCCCTTGCCGGCCGTGCCGTCGTTGTTCAGCTGCGAATCCGCGACCTTCACCCACTCGTCGAGCCAGTCGGGCTTCTTCTTCAAACTCTCGAGCGCGGCCGCGCCGATGCGGACCTGCTCGAACTGCTTGGCGTTCGCGTGCAGGTACTCGACAGCCTTCGGGAACTTCGCCTCGTCGATCCCCAACTCGGCGGCGGCCATGACGCCGATGCAAGTGACGAGGACGTTCGGCGACTCGCCCGGCTCGGCGAACCCGCCGGCCGCCTTGTCGTAGCAGGACAGCACGAACGCCTCGACCTTCGGCCCGTGGGCGAGCTTGCCGCCGAGGTACTTCGTGGCCCGCACGCCGGCGGACGTGGCCCGCAGGCCGGGCGACGCCTTCGCGTCGCCGCGGAACGCGCCGGTGGCGTCGTCCTGCATCGCCGCCAGGTACGCGAGCGTCGCTTGCTTCTCGGCGGCCGTCTGCCCGTGGGCGAACGCCGGGACAAGGAACGCGACGACGAGAAGGAGGTGGCGCACGGGTGGATTCCTTCTGACCTCTGACCTCTGACCTCTGGCCTCAGAAGTTCCCCAGCGTCTTGCGGAACCGCTCGATGCACGACCGGACCTCGACCGCCCCGTCCTCGTGCGACGCCCAGCCGAGGGCCTCGATCTGCACGCCCTCCAGCTGCTTGTACGTGCTGAAGAAGTGCTCCACCTCCCGCAGGAAGTGCTTCGGCACGTCCTCCAACTTCCGCATCGCGTCGAACAGCGGGTCCTTGTTCGGCACGCCGAGGATTTTGAAGTCGTTCTGCCCCTTGTCCCGCATCTTGAAGATGCCGACCACCCGCGCCTCGATCAGGCAGCCGGAGAACGTCGGCTCGTTCACCATGACGAGGATGTCGAGCGGGTCGTGGTCCTCGGCGAGCGTCTGCGGGATGAACCCGTAGTCGCCGGGGTAGACGGCCGAGCTGTACAGGTAGCGGTCCATCTTGATGAGGCCGGTCTGCTTGTCCACCTCGAACTTCGTGCGGCGGCCCTTCGGGATCTCGACGATCATGTTCGCGACCGACGGCTCCCCGGTCCCCGGCGGGATCATCATGAAGTCGCGGGCAAAGTCTCGGCGGAGCATCAGCGGACCTCGGTGTGTGAGTATGGGCTTTTATATGGGCAACGGGCTGCGTTCCACCCGCGAAGGGGGCGGTTGCCGTCACAACAACGGGCTTCGTAGAACCCTGAGCGGAAGCGACGGGGTGTGGAGAGAGTCCCCCACACCCCGTCGCTTCCGCTCAGGGTTCTACAAGCAAGCACGCCCGGTCCTCGCGCGGGCTTGGTAATTCGCGACGCTCGCCGTTGATGCGAGTGGCAGGCACGGGAGAGAGGTGCGGTTTAATTACCGGCTCGGCGGGATGCGGTCCGGCACGGTCAGCACGGACGGCTTCGCCTCCAGCGGCGGCCGCTCGCCCGTCGGGTCCGGCGTCGCGCTCAGCCCGCCGCTCGGCCGCACCGTCTCGATCACCGCCGACGGCTTGTCCAGGTCGATGACGATCGCGTCGGGCGTGACGGCCTCGCCGGTGTTCGTCGCCTTGTCCGTGGCGCGGACCTTCACGTAAATCTTGAACGGCGTCTTGTCGGGAACCTCCCACACGTACCGCCGGGCGTTCGGAATTCGCTCCGCGATCGACACCCACTGGTTGCTCGTCTTCTCGGTCGCGTACTCGATCACGACCGGGTCGGTCATCATGTTCAGGTCGTCGGCGTCCCACTCGATCTCCAGCCGCGTCCCGGTCGCGCCGCCCGGCGTCGCCACCGCCCGGCGGACCTTCACCACCGGCGGCTTCGTGTCCACTTCCACCAGGTGCTGCGCCACCGCCGTCGGGGCCGGGTCGCGGTCGCGGTTGCCCGCGCCGCTCTCGGGAATCACGATGAACCCGTACCGGCCGTCGTCCGGGGCGGTGAACGGAATTTCAATCGCCGGGTTCGCCTCCTGGTACTTGATGTCGCACGCCTGCTTCTTCGCGGCCAGCCAGTTGCCGTTCGGGTTCGCGGTCAGCTGCTTCGCGAACAGGTGGACGGCCTGCACGCCGGACCGGGTGACGGTCTGGAGCTTCGACTTGACCGTCAGCTCCCGCTTGTTCACGTAGATGATCTGCGGCTGGCCGGGCACGTCGTCCGGCAGGCGGCCGGTGCTGCCGACGCCGCTGCCGAACGTCGGCCGCCGGACCGGGTCGCGGGGCGTCTCCTCGTCAAACCCGCCGCGGGCCGGCTCGACGCCGTTCGACGGCAGCCGCACGATGCGGGACGACGTTTCGTGCCCGGCCTTGTCCTTCGCCGTCACGCGGACCTCCAGCGTGCGGTTCTCGCGGGCGAGGTTCGCCCACGTGTACCGGTCGCGGGCCGCGAACCCGCCGCGGGGCTTCGGGACCTCGTGCCACTTCGCGTCGCCGTTCTGCCACCGGCACTCGACCTTCAGCGTGTCCGCGTCCAGGTTCTCGTCCTGCGCGTTCCACGCCACCGTCGTCGCGCCGTCGGCGGCCGCGGTCACGACCGGGGGGCGGGTGTCGAACACGACGCGGTACTCGCCCCGCAATCGCTCCGCGGCCGGGCTGACCGTGCCGTCCGCGTACACGAGCTGCACGGCGAATTCCTCTTCGCCGTCGGCCCGCGCGGAGTACTGGAACCCCGACCGCCGGCCGGGGATCGCCGCGAGGTTGTTCGCGTCCCGCTCGGAGACCTGCGTGAACGGGCCGCCGTTGACGGCCGAGTAGAGGCGGAGCTTCGCGGGCTTCGGGTTGAGGTCCAGCACGGCCGCGGGGACGGGGAAGCCGATGTCGAGTTGCGGCGAGTACCGGGTCTTGTCCTGGGCGGCGGCGGTCGCGGCGAGGGCCGCGGAGCCGAGGGCCACGGCCGCGAACGTCTGGAACCGTGCCATGGGGACTCCCTCCGCCGAGAAACACCGCCGTCCATCGGGATTCATCGGCCGGGGGCTTGGGCAAACGTGAGGGAATCCGCAACCGCGGGAAGGCCGGGAACTTTGCCCCGGAAAATGATTCCACGGATACGCTGCCACCCTCCGCTGGAATCATTTCAAAAGTCCGGAATCATTTTTTCGCCCGCCCGAACCCCGCGACGAAATTGAACTTATGTTCACGTTCGCCGTCCGGAATCATTTTGGAATCATTCCGGCACAAAAAAAGCTCACGGCCACCGCCGTGAGCTTCCCAACCGTAACCGGCGACGCGAAAGTAGAACCCGGAGCGGGGGGGGGGGGGGGGGGGGGGGGGGCGGCCCCCCCCGCGCCCCCCCCCGCGCCCCGACACCGGAAGGGCGGGGGGAGCCACAGCGAAGCCGGCAGGGGTAAGACCCGCCC
>NZ_JCABYM010000020.1:0-6656 GCF_059499385.1 Limnoglobus sp.
TGTCCCGCCGCCACGGGGGCCACCCGTGGCGGTGGCGGCGGTGGCGGTCTCGACCCGTCGTAGGCGTTTTTCGCCCCCGCCGCGGCGAAAGAAATTCGAGACATCCGCGTTGGCGGTGTGGATTTTTTCCCGGCCGGCCGTCGTTCGCCCGCCGCGTATAACGTCATCACCATGTCCACCGACTCCGACCGACTGCTGGTGCAGCAAATCCGCGCGGGCGGGGCCGCGGCCGACGCCGCGTGGGAGGAACTCGTCGCCCGGTACGAGGGGCGGCTCGGGGCGTTCGTCCGCCGCCGCCTCCGCGACCACGCCACGTCCGACGACGTGGTGCAGGAGACGTTCATCGGGTTCCTCAACAGCCTGACGAACTACGACGACAAGCGGGACCTGCAGACGTGGCTGTTCACGATCGCGTCGCACAAGGTCACGGACCAACTGCGGAGGATCGGCCGGCGGCCGTTCGCCACCGGCAGCGAGGCCGACGAGGAGATGATGGGCAAGGCGTCCGACGAGCGGCAGCGGCCGGCGTCCAGCCTCGCCCGGAGCAAGGAGCGGATGGACCTGGAGCACGACGCCGTCGCCCGCTGCCTGCGGGACATGGTCGGCGCGTTCCGGCAGAAGGGCGAGTACCTCCGCATCCAGGTGCTGGAGTTGCTGTTCGTGAAGGGGTGGGCGAACAAGGACGTGGCGGCGTTCGTCGGCGTGAACGAGCAGCAGGTGGCGAACTACCGGTTCGCGGCGGTGAAGAAGCTGACCGAGCAGATGAAGGCCGCCGGCTTGCCGGTGGACGTGTTCCCGGAGCTGGTGCTGCCGGACGAGGGGTAGGAACTACTTCGCGAGGGCCGTCCGCGACGCGGCGAACGCCACGAGCCACTGCCGCTGCTCGCGGGTTTCGGGCACGCCGCACGTCCGCGCTTCACTCGCCTGCCGGATCGCTGTTTCCACTTCCGTACCACCCGTCACGAGCAACGCGATGGCGACCAGGGCCGCGCGGCCGATCCCCTGCCGGCAATGAATCGCGACGGCCGCCCCGTTCGCCAACCGATCGTCGAGCGATGCCACCAGGGCGGCGAACTCGTCGGTCTTCGGCGGCACGCCGCGGTCCGGGATCGGCAGCCGATAGAACCACAGGCCGGCGGATTCGCAGTGCCGTTGCTCGTCGCCTAACTCCAGGGCGGCGATTTCGTCGTCGGTCAACAGCGATACCACGACCGAAACGCCGGCGCGTTGCCAAGCGCGGATTTCGTCTTCGAGCCAGTCCCCGCCGCGGGGTCGGGGCATAATCGCCAACCGCCCCGGCCACGGGCCGGGAATCCAGTACAGGTCGGTACGCATCGCGCCCCTCAAATCCCTACAACCGCCGCACGCCGTCCGGTCCCGGCTCGGTTTTCGCGCCCGGCAATTCTTGCGGACTGTGACGATTTGACCGGTCCGTGAAACCGTCCTACCTGTTGGGTAGCCAACCGCCCGCCGTTATCAGTACGCCCATGCTGAAACTCTACGACGAAAAATTCGCCGCCCCGTCGGACACGACGATCCCCGGCCTCGCGCAACGCCGCGTCTGGCAGGCCCCGGACGTGACCACGCACTCGCTCGTCGTCCTCACCCTGCCCCGGCTGTACCTCACGCCGATGACCGGCACGCCGAAGACGGACGTGATCAGCCAGGTCCAGACGGTCCGGGCGGTGGACGCGTTCCTCGGGCCGCTCGCCACGGCCATCGACTTGCACACCGTCCGCCGGGTGAAGCTCGACCTCGCGGACAACACGATCGCGCTCGACCACCACACGGCCCACGCCCCGCACGCGAAGACGGTCATCGGGTTCGCGTCCGCGGAGATCGCCGACGCGTTCTTCGCGAAGCTGTGGCGGCGGCTCGGCGACGGCTACCAGCTCAAGACGATCGCCCCGGAGTGGTGGACGCTGGCCCGCGTGCCGGTCGCGTTCACGGCCGCCGTCATCCTGTTCACGGCCGTCCTGGCGATGGCGCTGAACGCCGTGTCGGACGCCGGGGCGGACCGGCACGGGCTGGCCCGCGTGCTCCCGAACTGGCGGGCCGTGTGCGTCATCGGCGGCGGCATCGTGGCGTTCGCCCAGGTCTGGCTCTACCGCCTCTCGACCCGGCCGCCGGAGCGGCTGGAGTTGCACCAGGTTTGATCCCTCGCATCAGGACGGTCGAAATGCTCCGCGACGAGTTGGTTGACATCTTGGAACGCATCCCGGACGCGGACCACCCGCGGACGCAGTTGGTGATGAAGAGCGGGGCCATGCTGTCGCTGGACATCCTCGTCCGGCTGGAGCCGACGTACCTCGTCATGCGGGGCCGGGAGGCCGGCAACCAGGACGAGGGGCGGGCGTTCTTCCTGCCGTTCTCCGAGGTCGAGTTCGTCAAGATCGAGCGGATCATGTCGCTGGCCGAGATGGAGGCGATGTTCGCCGACCTGCCGGGGACGGTGAAGCGGTCCGGGCCGCGGGAGACGAAGGCGGACGTGGGGGCCGAGACGCCGCCGCCGGCCGCGGCCCCGGCGATGGACCCGGCGGCGATCGCCAAGCAGAACCTGCTCGACCGCATCCGGGCCGCGAAATCCGTCGTGACGAGCGCCGGCCGGCCGCTCGGGAAGTGACCGCGGGACGAGGCGCGAACGGCCGCGATCCGATGATCGCGGCCGTCGTGCGTTGTAGGGTGGGCCGAGGCTCTGGGAGGCCCACCGCGACCGCGAATGCCTAATCGGTGGGCCTCGAAGACTCGGCCCACCCTACGTCAGTCCTTCGGCAGATCGACGCCGTAGGCGGCCCGGTACTCGCGGGCCAACCGGTCGCGCAGCCCCGGCCCGCGGTCGTCGCGCCCGGCCCGCGCGACCAAGTCCTGGGCGACCTTCTGCGGGTAGCTGTCGCCGGCGTAGTGCCGGTCGAGGTGGTTGAGGGTCGTGGCCCGGTGCCGGTTCAGCTCCCACTTCCGCTCCGCGGCCGCGGACAACTCCAGCCGGCCGGCGATCACGTCGTCGAGAATCGCCTCGTTGAGCGCCGCCATGTCCTGGACGCCTTGCAGGTCGGCGTCGAGCTTCTGCGTCACCCGGTCCTCGGCCTGCAGCTGCCGCTCCAACCGGCCGATCTCCCACACGTCCAACCCCATCGACTCGACCAGCACCGGGTCGGCGAGGGCCGTCCCGGCGACGACCGCGAACGCGACCGGCACGGCCACGGCGAGCACTCGAACCTTGCGAACGCGAAACGACATCACTCTCTCCGGTCGGGCGCGGCGGCGTGCCGCGCCACGGGGTTAATGAACGAACCGAGGGAGAGGATTTTGCGGCCCGCGGGATGAAGAGGGCGCGAAGTTCGACCCAACCAATTCCTTCGCGCGACCGCGGCCGTCACCACAACTTGGGCGATTCCAGCTGGGGAAAATTCTTCCGGAACTCCGCCCCGACCTTCGCGAACACGGCGGCCCGGTCCGGGGCGTCCTTCGGCACCCCGGCGGCGACGAAGTCGAGGACGTTGCGGCCGGCCAACTCCCGGTCGCCCAGGCCGGGGTACATGTCGTGCAGGGCCTGGTGGATGCTCTCGCACGACGCGTTCAGGTGCTCGAACTCGTCGGTGATCGCCGCGAACGTCACCCGCCCGGCCAGGTAGTCCTTCACCAGCTCTTCCTTCATCATCCGGCGGTACTCGGACCCTTCCATCGTGGCGTCGAGTTCCTGCGAGTACCGCTCGTGGGCCTCCAACTGTTGTTGGTACTCGCCCACCCGCCACACGTCGTACCCGGCGGCCGTCAGCCACCCGGACGACGCGTACACGCCCCCGACCATCACGAGGGCCGCCCCGAACCGCCGCGCGTACCGCCGCATGGAACCTGTCTCAAAGGAGGACATCGACTGCGCGACCCGCAACCGTTGGGGTCGCTGTACATCGGGACACGGTGGCCGCCACCGTGAGGGGGTAGGTTCCGACACCGGATTAGACACCGCAAACACGGGGCCAGTTCCGACGGTTCCCGCAAATAATCCCCGCGGCCTTTGTTTTCCAGTCGTCTCGCGGCCGTGAAGGATTCGGGAACTTTTCGCACTGACGGTTTCGGTCGCACATCTGCGGCCGTTGGCGTCAGTGCCCCGGCGTCAACATTGTCGAAGGAATGCCCCTCGATTTTTTCCCCCCGCGCCGTGAAATTGTGTTGCGTTGGAAAGTTCGACCGGGACGTGAACAAAGGTGAACGATGAGCGCACCCGACGCGGGACCGCCGTGGCGGAACCCGACCGCCCTGCGAACGGCCGCGTGCGTCGTCGTCGTCCTCGCCGGCGGGTGGTGGCTGCTCGGCCAGCTCGCCGCCGTCCTGCGGCCGCTGCTCATCGCCGTGTTCCTCGCCTACGTGCTGCTGCCGTCGTACTCCCGGCTCCGCCGCGCGAACGTGTCCGCGCCGGTCGCGCTGACGGTCCTCGCCGGGTCGGCGCTCGGCCTGCTGTTCGTCGTCTCGATCTTCGTGTACGCGAACCTGCTGAGCCTCTACGACGAGGCCCCGGCGCTGAAGACCCGCGCGTTGGAACTGGCGGCCGACGCGCAGCGGGCGGTGACGGACCACGCCCCGGCGTGGCTCGCCCCGCCGCAGGGGTCGGACTCGAAGCGGCCGGAGGAGTTCCTCGCGGAGCGGATGCCCGGCGTGTTGCAGGACATGGTGAACGTGGCCCTCGGCGGGCTGGTCGAGGGGGCGGTCGCCGGGCTGTACCTATTGTTCTTGTTGATCGGCGCGGAGAAGCTGCCGGGTCGAATTCGCCAGGCGTACCCGCCGGACCGGGCGGAGGAAATCCTCGACGTGGCCGGGCGGATCAACTCGGCGATCATCAGCTACCTGAAGGCGAAGACGCTGTCGAGCCTGGTGTTCGCCGTCCCGGTGTGGCTGGTGCTGACGTTCTGCGGGGTGAAGTTCGCGGTGCTGTGGGCGGTGCTGACGTTCATCTGCAACTTCATCCCGTACATCGGCAGCGTCGTCGCGTACTGCGTGCCGGTGGCGTTCGCCGTGCTGCAGTTCGGCGGCACGGGGATGGCCGTCGGCGTCGCGGTGGGGTTGCTCGCGATTCACGTGGTGTGCGCGACGGTGATCGAGCCGATGCTGATCGGCCGGGCGGTGGGGCTGAGTCCGCTGATCGTGCTGGCGGCGCTGGCCGTGTGGGGCCTGCTGTGGGGCCTGCCGGGGATGGTGCTGGCCGTCCCGCTGACGGTGGTGGCGAAGATCGTGCTCGACCACATCGCGATGACGCGGCCGTTGGCGAAGATGATGGAGGAATAAATAGTAGTAGGCACACTCCGTGTGCCGTTTCCTTCATGCCGCGGAGAGTTCGTCCGGGTCGCTGCGACCCAAAGCAAACGGCACACGGAGTGTGCCTACTACTATGTCGTCGAGAACCGCACCTTCGGCTTCGCCGGCGCGTCGGCCGACTCCAGCGCCGCCGCCACGATGCCTTCCAGCAGCGCCAAATAGTCCACGAACCGCTTCGCCCCTTCGGCCGTCAAGCACGCCAGCGTCTGCGGCCGGCGGCCGTTCTTCCCCTTCGTGATCTCGACCAGCCCGGCCTCCGCGAGCGTCTCCAGGTGGCGGCTCAGGTTGCCGTCGGTCAGGTCGCACGCCGCCTTCAGGTCGTTGAACGTCAGCCCGTCCCGCTTCTTCAGCAGGCACGTCAGGATGCCCAGCCGGGCCTTCTCGTGCATCACCCGGTCGAGGCCGTCGAACGCCGGTTTCGACTCAGCCATCCTTCCGCTCCAGGTTCCAGTAGAGGATCGCCGCCGTCGCGGCCTGACCGACACCGAACGGCACGCCCATCGCCCACGGGGCGAACGCCGCCGACCCCTGCGAGAACGCCAGGTTGTACGTCCCGCACAGGAGGTAGAACACGGCCACCCACACGGTCGCGGTCGGCAGCAGCCGCCACGACGCGAACACGCCGAGGCTGAACACGACCTGCCACACGCCGGGGAGAATCCACGCCGCGTCGGTCGCGTGCCGCACGACGGCGACCGTCACCAGCAGCCCGGCCGCGAGACACGGGGCGAACTGCGCGACCGCGTGCCGGGTCAGCTCCCGGCGGATGACGTTCGCGGCGAACCAGTCCCGCTTGACGATCCGCACCCCCGCCGCTGCGAGGCCGAGGACGGCGGACGCGAACCAGAGCGCCAGATACGCCGCGAGGTTCTCCGCCGGCCGCGGGACGAGCACCGGCTGCGCGACGGCCGCGAGGACGGCGAGGCCGCCGGAGAACGCGACCGGGGCGGCCCGGTAGCCGCGGAACTTCTCCGTCGCGGCGACGGCCGCCCGGATTTCCGCGATCTGCGTCAGCGCTTCCCGCAGGTGCAAGAGAAAGCTCCGATGGGAGGGTCACTCGGCATTTGGAGAGTTTTGTTCCGCCCCCGATTGGACCCCGCCCGCCCCTCGAGTGTACACCTCAGCGGACGAAATCCCATCACGTTCTGCCAGTGTGTATGCCCGACGCTTCAGGGACGACCCGACGAAAAACACGACGGTCCCGATTGGGAAGACGACAGCCGAACTCGTCAACAGACTCCAGCCGAACCCACAAAGACCGCTGAGCAAGCCAACGACTGCAAGAGGAATTGCTAGAGGCTGTTTCATAACAGCTTATTGAGTGTGATGAAGGCCATGGCGAGTTC
>NZ_JCABYM010000021.1:0-57397 GCF_059499385.1 Limnoglobus sp.
CCCCGCCGGCAAGCCGGCGGCTATATGAAGAAGGCTCGGTGGGCACATTTCGTTACGCGGCTTTTTTACCGACGGGCCGGACTTTGACCAAATCGTCGACCGCGAGATGCGCGAGGCCGTGGTCGCCGGTCACGGCCGTGAGTTGGTTGTTCGACAGTTCGAGTTCCTGCAACCGCCCGAGGCCGTCGCCGGAGAGAATCGCGTCCGCCCCGGCGTCGCCGAGGAAGTTCGCGGCGAGGTCGAGCGACACGAGGTTCGCGAAGTTCGAGCTTTCCGCGAGCGCCTTCGCCCCGGCCGGGCCGATGCGGTTGCCGCGGAGGTTCAGCCGCCGCAGGTGCGAGAGGTTGCCGGCGGACGCCAGCGCTTCCGCCCCGGCGTCGCCGAGGTCGTTGAAGCTCAGGTCGAGGCCGCGGGCGTTCGCGAACGATTCCGAGTCCGCCAGTGCGAACGCCCCGTCCGGGCCGATGCCGTTGAAGCTGAGGTCGAGGGCGGTCAACTTGTCGAGCCGGTCGGCGGCGAAGAACGCGGCCGCCCCGCCGGGGCCGATCCGGTTGCCGGCGAGCGAGAGTTTCGTCAGCAGGCAAACGACGGCCGTGCGGGGCAGCTTCTCCGCGACGGCCGGGCCGATGCCGTTGTCCGCGAGGTCGAGGTCGGTCAGGTCGGCGAACGCCGGCTCGTCGAGCAATTCCGCGAGGGCCGCGGCGTCGAGGCCGTTGCCGGCGAGCGACAGCCCACGGAGCTGGCCGAGCCACGGGGCGCACAGGAGTTCACGGATGCCGTCGGGACCGAGGGAGTTGTTCGCGAGGTCGAGGTGCGTGAGCGACCGCAGGTGCGGCGACGCCGCGAGGGCGCGGATGCCGGCCGGGCCGACGTGGTTGCCGCGGAGGTCGAGCGACTCGACGGAGGCGAGGTGCGGGCAGGCCGCGAGTTCGTCCATGTACGGCGCGACGGCGACGAGGTTCAGTTCTTGGACAGGCTGTCGAAGGCTGATGAACGCCCGCCCGCTGACACGACCTTCGGGCGAAAGCCCGCCGACGAACGTCGGCGGGGAGTCGGTGACCTCCCGCAGCCGCGGCGCGCGGTACGACGGTGCCCACGCCATCCATGTCAAGTATTCTGTGGTGGCGCGGCCCGGCGCGCGGCGGGCGAACGGGTTGGCTTTGCTCGGCGGCGGCATGTATCCTGACGACCGTACCCCAAACCCGACCGCCCCGTCAACCGGGACTTAAAGTAGTAGGCACACTCCGTGTGCCGTTTGCTACCTGGTTCCAAATGCCCTCGCGGAATCTCGCGGACTCGATTCCGCGGACGGCACACGGAGTGTGCCTACTACTATGAGGCGACCATGACCGCACTGTTCGACCAGATTCAGGAATCGGCCGCGTTCGTCCGGTCGAAGTGGGCCGGGTCGCCGACCGTCGGCATCATCCTCGGCACCGGCCTCGGCAAGCTCGTCGAGGACATTCGCGCCGAGGCCGTGCTGCCCTACGGCGACATCCCGCACTTCCCCCGCTCCACCGCCCCGTCGCACAAGGGGCAGCTCGTCTGCGGCACGCTCGGCGGCAAGTCCGTCATGGCGATGGAAGGCCGGTTCCACTTCTACGAGGGCTACCGACTGAATCAGATCGCGTACCCGGTTCGCGTCATGAAGGCGCTGGGGTGCAACGTCCTGATCGCGTCGAATGCGTGCGGCGGGATGAACCCGCAGTACGACAAGGGCGACCTCATGTTGATCGAGGACCACGTCAACCTGATCGGCGACAACCCGCTCATCGGGCCGAACGACGAGCGGCTCGGCGACCGGTTCCCGGACATGTGCAACGCCTACGACCGCGAGTTGCTGAAGCTCGGCCGCCGCATCGCGATGGAGGAAAAAATTCCGTGCCACCAGGGGGTGTACGTCGCCGTGTCCGGCCCGAACCTCGAGACGCGGGCCGAGTACCGGTTCCTGCGGACGATCGGCGCGGACGTGGTCGGCATGTCCACCGTGCCGGAGGTGATCGTCGGCGTTCACGGGAAGATGCGGTGCATGGGCATCTCCGTCATCACGGACATGTGCCTGCCGGACGCGCTCCAGCCGGTGAGCCTGCCGGAGATCATCCACGTCGCGAACGAGGCCGAGAAGAAGCTGCGGGTGCTGGTCCGGCGGGTGGTCGGCGAGTTGTAACGGCTAGTGAACCACCGCGTCCAGCACGTCCCGGACCTTCCGCGCCAGCGACAGCGGGGTGAACGGCTTCTGCAAGAATGCGTCCACGCCCTCGGACACGCCGTACCGCAGCACGGCGTCGTCCGTGTACCCGCTCATGAACAGCACCCGCACGTCCGGCCGCCGGCCGCGGATCAGGTCCGCCAGTTCCCGGCCGCCCTTGTCCGGCATCACCACGTCCGTCATGAGCAGGTGGATCGGCCCGGCGTGCGCCGCCGCGAGGTCCGCCGCGGCGGACCCGGTCTCCGCCTCCAGCACCGTGTAGCCCTGCATCTCGAGGGCCATCCGGGCGAGCGTGCGGACCCCCTCCTCGTCCTCCGCGAGCAGGATCGTCTCCGTCCCCTCCGGCGCGACGGCGACCGTCGGCTGGGCCTTGTCCACGGTGTCCTCAACGGCCGGGAAGTAGACGGTGAACCGCGTCCCCTCGCCGAGCCGGGTCTCGACGGCCACGTACCCGCCGGCCTGCTTCACGATGCCGTAGACGGTGGCCAGCCCCAGCCCGGTCCCCTTCCCCGCTTCCTTCGTCGTGAAGAACGGCTCGAAGATCTTCGCCCGCACCTCGTCGGTCATCCCCTCGCCGGTGTCGGCCACGGACAGCGTGACGAAGTGGCCGGGGCGGACGAACTCGCCCCCGTCGGGCCGGCCGTCGGCCAGCTCGACCGCGGCCGTCTCCAGCGTGATCCGGCCGCCGCGGGGCATCGCGTCGCGGGCGTTCACCACCAGGTTCATGATGACCTGCTCGACCTGCCCCGGATCGGCCTTCACCCGCGGCAGCCGCGGGCCGAGGGCGGTGGCGAGCGCGATGTCCTCGCGGATCAGCCGCCGGAGCATCTTCCCGGCGGAATCGACGACCTCGTTCAGGTCGAGTACCCGCGGCGCGACGATCGCCTTCCGGCTGAACATGAGCAGTTGGTTCGTCAGCCCGGCCGCCCGCTCCCCGGCGTGCCGGATCGCCGTCAGCGAGTCCTGGAGCAACTCGGCCGACGGGGCGTCGTCGAGCAGGATGTCGGTGAACCCGTTGATGACGGTGAGCAGGTTGTTGAAGTCGTGGGCCACGCCGCCGGCCAGTTGGCCGATGGCCTCCATCTTCTGCGCCTGGTGGAGTTGCTCCTCCAGCCGCTTCCGCTCGGTGATGTCCTGCCAGGTGACGACCAGCCCCATGACCTTGCCCCGGCGGTCGTGCATCGGGACCTTGTTCGTGTCCAGCCAGATGACCTTCCCGTCCACCAGCGTCATCGGCTCGATCAAGTGGTAGATCGGCGTGTCGGTCGACATTACCTCTCGGTCCTTCGCGACGAAGAACTCGACCTGCTCGGGCGTGAGCGGGGCGAGGTCGGCGTCCGTCTGGCCGACGATCTCGGCCGGGTCGGACAGCCCCATCGCCTGGGCGACGACGCGGTTGCACCCCAGGTAGCGGGACTGCGCGTCCTTCCACACGACCCCCTGCGGGATGTTGTCGAGGACGATCTGGAGCATCTGGTGCGACTGCCGGACGGCCTCTTCCGCCCGCTTCCGGGCGGTCACGTCGCTGGCCTGGACGATGAAGAACTCTACGCCGCCGCCGGCGGCGCGGACGGCCGCGGTCGAAACGTCCACGTGCCCGGTGGTGCCGTCGTCGAGGGCGATCGCGTCCTCGGTCAGGACCGGCCCGCCGGCGGCCGCCTGCCGCAACCGGCCCTCCCACGCCGCCCGCCACCTGTCGGGCGGAAGCCAGCCGGGCATGTCGCCGAGGGTCCGGCCGCGGTACTCCTCCCGCTTGTACCCGCGGACCCGGAACGGCGGCCGGTTCACCTCCCGCACCCGGCCGTCCGGGTCGAGGACGGCCATGAACTGGAACTGTTGGTTGAAGACGCTGTGGAACAGCCGCTCCTGCTCCTGCACGGCCTCGGCGGCGAGCTTCCGCTCGGTGATGTTCGTGTGGGAGATCACGGCCCCGCCGTCCGCCCCGCGGAGGGCGGCGACGCCGAGCAGGAACCACCGCCGCCCCTGGGCGGTGCGGCGCGGGTACTCGAACTGGTAGCGGTCGGTCTTGCCGGCGAGGACGGCCCGGATGCCGTCGGCCACGGCGCGGGCGTCGGCGTGCCCCTGGTCCGCCTTCCGCCGGCACAGGTCGAGGTAGTTCTCGTGCCGGCGGCCGCAGAACCACCCGTCCCCGTTCTCGTCGGTGCATTCCTTCGCGAACGCCCGCCACCCCGCGTTGACGGCGACGATCGTGCCGTCCGCGTCGATCACGGCGACGTGGGCGGCGAGCGCGTCGAGGACGTGGCGGATGAACTCGCCCTTCGCCTGCAGGGCCTCGGCCCGCTTCCGGTCGGTGATGTCGTGGGCGACGCGGACCGTGCCGAGGACGCTGCCGTCCGCGTCCCGGTACGGGGCGGCCGTGGCGGCGTAGGTCCGGGTCGCGCCGTTGCCCTCGCGGGCGGGCGGCCGCGGCCGGAGGACTTCCGAGTCCGGCTCGCCGAGGAGGTCGCGGGGGGTGTCGGCCGCGTCCGCGTGGACCTCGAACGTGACCGCGTCGTCCGAGTCCAGCGCCCGCGCGAGCGGCTGGCCGACGAGCCGGGCGGCGGTCCCGTTGACGTACAGGTACTGGCCGGCCCGGTCCTTCACGACGATGGCGTCCGACGACTCGTCCGCGACGGCGTGGAGCAGGTCCTCGGCCCGGACGTGGGTGCGGAGCTCCCGGCGGACGAGCCAGAACACGAACGCGGCGGACAGCACGCCGAACCCGATCCCCTTGACCGATTGCACGCGGTTCGCCACCGCGGCGGGCAAGTTCGCGGATTCGACCGCGCGGTCCGACAGGAGGATCCAGGTGACGAAGCCGAGCAGATACAGCCCGGCGACGCGGAGCGGGGCGGAGCGATGCCCGAACGGGCCTCTAAGGCGGGGGCCGGTCGGCGTGGAACGGCTCATGGTCAAGCCCTGGTTCCGGGATCGCCCGCCGTCGTCATCCTGCGGCGGCCGTGAGCCGCTCCCGGCGGGCGATCATTCCATCTTCCGTGGCTCGCTCGACTGCATCATTACCGGAGCGAATGCTTGAATTACGGCCGTGGGCGGACCTTAGATACACTAGTACCACAAGTTACACGGAAAAGCTCGTGAAAAACCGACCCACGAATGGGAACCCGGTCCCAACGCGAGGCCCATCTATCTGATCGAGAAAACTCCTTCAAGCGCTTCAAAAATCGAGAAGTTCTGATCTTGCAGGAAAAGGGCCGATCGCGTTTGGACGCCGGCACATACGGCGAAGGGGGAGGCGAAGTCCGGAGAAGATTTGTTAAAGACGGGTCAGGGTGGGGGTCACAGACCCTAACCGAGGGCGTTGAGCAACAGGTCGCGGACCCCGGTCATGGGTACGCTCGGGCCGGGGTTCGGGCCGTGGCCGACGAGGATCGGGCGGTCGAGCGGGTCGGCGGCCGCGAGGCCGTGGCTGCCGCGGACGACCGCCGGGTCGAGCGGCACCACGTCGAAGATCGTGCGGAACCCGAGCTTCTTCTGAACGAGCCGCCGGGCGGCGCGGAGCTTCGGGGCGAACAGCTTCGGGTCCCAGAACAGCTCGCACGGGTCGAAGCCGGGCTTGTGGTGGATGGCGACGGCCCGCGCGTAGTCCGGGGCGACGGCGTCGTCCAGCCAGAACGGGTACGCGAACCAGGCGTTCGGCTTCGACAGAAGCACGAGTTCCCCGGCCCGCTCGTGGTCGAGCTTGACCTCGGCCCGCTCGTCGCCGACGAGGACGCGGCCGACCCCCTCCAGCGGGGCGACCGCGTCGCGGACGCGGGGGATGTCGGCGGCGTCCTTCACGTAGACGTGCGCGAGCTGGTGGTCCACGACGGCGAACGCCCGGCTGTCGTACAGATCGAGCTGCTCCCCGAACGGCCCGCCGCGGACTTCGAGCAGCCCGGCCTTCCGCAGCGCCCGGTTCGGCAGGATCGGCGTGTCCACGTCGCAGTGGCCGTACTCGCTGACGACCCACACGGCCGCGCCGACCCGTTCCGCCGCGTCCAGCAGCGGCTCGCAGGCGGCGTCGAGTTGCTTCACGACCTTCGGCATGTTGCAGCCGGACGGCCCGTACCGCTGCGGGTCGTAGTCCAGGTGCGGCAGGTACACGAGCGTCAGGTCCGGCTTGTCGTCGAGCAGCACCGACGCGGCGGCGTTCGCGATCCATTCCGTGCAGCCGCGGCCGGCGGTCGGCCCCCAGAAGCTGGGGAACGGGAACTTCCCGTGCTGGCGTTCGAGGTCGTCGGTGAGGCCGCGGGGGGACCCGGCGATGCCGAACGCCTTGTTGCCGTCCACCCCGTACCACGGCTTCGGGGTGACGCTGATGTCCACGGCCGCGCCCTGGTTGAACCACCAGAACAGCTTCGCGGCCTTAAAGGATCGGCCGCGGTCCCTCGCCAGCTTCTTCGCGGTCGCGTACAGCGGCTCGGCCTGGATGAGTCGGTTCGACTGCTGCCAGAACCGGACCTCGGTGGTGTCGCGGAACAGCCACCCGTTCGCGACGACGCCGTGCGCGTCCGGGGACAGCCCGGTGAGGAGGGTCGCCTGAGCCGTGCAAGTAACGGCCGGCAGCGTCTCGGGCATGTCCGCGACCCACCCGGCCTTCGCGACGGCCGACAGGCGGGGGGCGTGGTCGAGCAGCCGCGGCGTGAGGCCGACGGCGTTGATGAGTACGATGGGAGGCATTAGAACTCGCTCGCCCCGGTCGGCCACCGGTCCTTCGGCTCGAAGCCGATCAGTTTGGTCGTCTCGGACAGGTCGTAGAGCAGTTTGCCCGTGTGCCGGCTTGTGGCGTAGGCGACGTGGAAGCCGGGGACCGCCGGCGCTTCGACGGCCGCGACGAAGAACCGGCCGGCGTCGCCGGGGCTGAGGTACACGTCCTGGTCCTCGGCGCTCGCGGCGATCTCGGCGACCTGCCCGGCGTCCCGCGGGCACCACCCCAGCCGCACCGCGAGGACCTCGATCCCGTGCTCGCGGGCGTACACTTGTCCCATCGCTTCCAGGAACACCTTCGTGCAGGCGTAGAGGTAGCGCGGGGCGTACCGCGTGCCGCCGTTCACCGGCACGTTCCCGCTGTCGAGGTGGCGGTCGATGACTTGCCCCGTGCTGGCGAGGATCAGCCGGGGGATTTTCCGCGTCCGGGCCAGTTCGAGGATCGTGTACAGCCCGACGACGTTGTTCGGCACGAGGCCGTCGAGGAAGTTGTCGCCGTCGTCCGGCGGGGTGCCGCGGGGGAACTTCGCGTCGTCCGGCGTGGCGGCGAGATGGATGATGCGGTCCACGCCGTCGGCCGCGGCCCGCAGCACGGCCACGTCCGCGAGGGTGGCGACGAGGGATTGCTCCTTCGGCAGCCCCGGCGTCGGCCGGAGGTCGAACCCGATGACGTGGTGGCCCTTCGCGGCGAGCGCGGCGACCGCCGCCCGGCCGAGCCGCCCGGCCGAACCGGTCACGAGGATGCGGTGCTTCATGGTCCGGATTAGCGTACAAACTCTCCGCCCGGCTTCACCTCTCGGTAGCGGTCCGGCGCGTAGCGGGAAGCCAGCAGGCCCGTCGCCTTCGACACGTCGATGTCCTGCACCAGCACCCCCTCCGTGCCGTAGGGCAAGTACGCCTGGCACTCGCCGTCCGGCGCGATCACGCTCGTCGCCGACTCCGGGAACCGCAGCGCGTAATTGACGCTGGCGAAGTAGATCGTGTTCTCCCGGCTGCGCATCATCATCGCCTTCTCGTAGTACGGCCCGTCGGCCGCGCCCCATTGCGTCGGCACGACGCCGGCCGTCTCGTACCCGGTGTGCTGCGGGTGGAAGACGACCTTCGCCCCGCGGACGGCCGCCCACCGGACGGTTTCGGGATACCGCCACCCCTCGTGGCAGATGGCGACGCCGAACGTCATGCCGTTGACCGCGAACAGCTGCCGGGCGTCGCCGGGAACGTAGTTCGCGTCCTCGGACGGGTCGAGCTGGTTCTTCGTTTGATACCCTTGCAGCTTCCCGTCGGCGTTGATGACGTAGGCGACGATCTGCCGCCCGGCCGGGACGTACCGCTCCATGCCGATGACGACGGCGATGCCGTACCGCACCGCCACCGCCGCCACCGCCACGAGTGCCCGGTCGTGCTGCTTCTGGTCGAACGGGGGAACGTCGAAGTCGAGGCCGCGCAGCCCCGGCAGGTAGGCTTCCGGGTAGCAGACGATCTCCGCCCCCTGCCCGGCGGCGTCGGCGGCGAGCCGCTCGACCTTGTGCAGGCCGTCGTCGAGGCTGACGGCCACCCGCGGCGACGCGAGCGCAATACGCATGGGGAACCTCCGAGAACCGCGAACCCTTCCCGCCGAAGACTTGATGTACGTGGTTCGCGTACCGCGGCGGGGGAAACCCGGCACGGGCTGGCCCGCGCCGCGCGGACGGCTTATGCTCACCACAGGGGGCGACGGCCCGAAAAAAGGAGGCGGCGATGGTGCGGCTCGTTGGGTTCGTCGGTCTGGCCGCGGCCGTCGGCTTGGGCGCGTGGTTCGTTTTCCGGGCCACCCCCGGCACGTCCGCCGCCGGGGCGGAGGCCACCCCCGAGCAGGTCCACGCGCTCTGCGCGGCGTGTCACGCCTACCCGCCGCCCGAGTCGTTCCCCCGCGCGGCCTGGCGCAAGGAAGTCCAGCAGGGGTACGACTTCCTCCACGCCGCGACGCCCGCCCGGCCCGGCCCGCACCCGTCCCAGGAAAGCGTCGTCCGCTACTACGAGGCCCGCGCGCCGCTGGAGCTGCCCCGGCCCCGCCCCGAGAACGCCCCCGGCGACGCGCCCGTGCGGTTCGCCCGCCAGGGCTTCCGGCCGGCGAACGGCCGGCCCGACCCGTGGGTCTCCAACGTGAACCTCGTCCACCTCTCCGACCCGAAGCGGCTGGACGTGCTCTGCTGCGACATGCGGCTGTGCCAGGTCAGCGTGTTGCGGCCCTACGAGGCGAACCCGACGTGGCGGGTGCTGGACGTTCAGCCGAATCCGGCGCTGGCCGAGGTCGTGGACCTCGACGGCGACGGCCGCCGGGACGTGCTCGTCGCCTGCCTGGGAACCTTCTACCCGTCCGACGACCGCAACGGCCGGGTCGTCTGGCTCCGCGGCGGGGCCGACGGCACGTTCACCCCCGTCCCGCTCCTCAAGGACGTGGGCCGCGTCGCCGACGTGCAGGCGGCCGACTTCAACGGCGACGGCAAGCTCGACCTGGTCGTCGCCGTCTTCGGCTGGCGGACGGTCGGGGAAGTCCTCTACCTGGAGAACCGGACGCAGGACTGGGCGAACCCGGTGTTCGTGCCCCACACCGTGGACCCCCGGCACGGCGCGATTCACGTGCCCGTCTGCGACCTGAACGCCGACGGCAAGCCGGACTTCGTCGCCCTCTTCAGTCAGGAGCACGAGACGATCGTGGCCTTCCTCAACGAGGGGGGCGGCAGGTTCCGCCAGGAAACGATCCACGCCGCCCCGCACCCGGCCTACGGCTCCAGCGGCATCCAGCTGACGGACCTCAACGGCGACGGCCGGTTGGACGTGCTCTACACGAACGGCGACTCGTTCGACAGCGCGGCCCTCCACCCGGACCACGGCGTCCAGTGGCTGGAGAACCGCGGCACGTACCCGTTCGCCCACCACCCGCTGACGGACCTGGCCGGGGCGCACCGGGCGGTGGCCGCGGACCTCGACGGCGACGGCCGGCAAGACGTGGTGGCGGTCAGCTTCCTGCCGAAGGACCTCCCGGACCGCGACAAGTTGGGCCTCGATTCCGTCGTCCTCTTGCGGCAGACCGCGCCGGGCCAGTTCGCCCGCCACTCGTTGGAAGCGGGGGCCTACGACCACGTGACGTGCGCCGTCGGCGACCTCATGGGCGACGGCCGGATGCACCTGGTGACGGGCAACAGCTACTTCCGCCAGCCGCCGCCGGGGGCGGACGCGATCACGATCTGGCGGAACGTCACGCCGGGGAAGACCGGGCCGTAGGCCGGCTAGGTTTCCCGAAACCGCTCGTGGTGCTTGATCCAGTCGCGGACCGGGCCGGGGGATTCGGGGCGGAGGCGGTAGCGGCGTTCGCGGGCGTCCCGCCGCTCGGTCACGAGCCCGGCGTCGAGCAGGACGCGGAGGTGCTGGGAGACGGCCGGCCGGCTCATGTCGAAGTGCCCGGCGAGGACGGTGACGGACCGGTCGGCGTCGGCGAGCAGGTCGAGCATCCGCCGCCGGGCCGGGTGGCTGATGGCGGCGAACACGTCCGGCCCGCGATCGGGGGTGACGACCATGCGGGCAGTATAGGTAAGCATGTGCTTACGTGTCAAGAGTGAAGTTGAGAATCGACACCAAAGTACAGCAAGTTGTCTGTCAAGGAATAATAAGTTATCACATGGAGGAGATTAAAGATTGTGAAATGCGATTGTCTATATCCAGCCCTATCAGCTATAGCCGTCCTGCCATTTGGCTAAAGTCTAGACGCGCTTCCCTATTTCAGCTGCGGCCATTTGCTTGATATCTCGCAAAGGAATGTTCTCGGTCCAAGTTACAACTTCCCAGTTCTCGTACTCCAATTTATCGCCTCCCGTGTTACAGCACTCCTGCCTCGTCTTTTGTACATGGTCGGGAAGTTTCGTAATACGTTCGAGAAGCTCTATAGAAATATGCTTACTTAGAGCTGCTAGAATGGCTGACAGTTCATCAATGTGTGGTGTGGGATTTTTAATACTGGCAATTTCAGCCAGCTCAAGCGTTTGAACACTTTCCCCCGCGACGATATTTGCGCTTTCGTAGTGACCCAGTTTAAGTAGTCGTTTGGCTGTGAGAAGTCGAAGCTTGCCCGAACACCGAGCAAGAAGTCGTCGGTGAGTTTGTTCCCAATGTTGCTTAAACACCATATTTACTTCGACACCGAGCAGGAGCTCGTAAGCGTTTGCATCTTGGCTGGATGTAGCCTTCAAAATCAATGTTCCTAGCATCCGGTATAAGGCCTCTGTTTGAATCGGCTGAGCCGGAGTGTATTTGCTACGCGCATAAAGTCGCCTTGCCGCCTCGTTGAGAGGGATTTCTTCCGAGCGAATGAGGTCGACGAGCCTCGCCTCGGCTTCCGATCCTCTCGCCGCCCACTGGGCATCCTTCGCGACCTCGGCGGCACGTTTCTTGCGATACTCTGCCTCTTGGATTGCATCCTTCTGTCTCGCGATTTCTGCCTCAAACTGTCTCTGGCGTTCATCGGCTCGCAACCGCGCTGCCTCCCGAGAGTATTTGGCGATGAGCGCAAGGATGACGATACCGCCTGTTCCAAAGAGTATTCCGTAGCACCACATGATCTTCTCGCAGTAAAAAAAGCCAGTTGGTTGAATCGGGCCTATAACCAGTTACTGCCTTCCTCTGCCGCCAAGTCGATGTTCATCCCAATCCACGGAATGGGCGAAGATGGATTCCACTTGGTTCCGCTGGGCTGGTCTTGCCCCAGCGTAGCAACGCCCACAGGCTGAGTCAAAACCAATCTTGAGGTCGAACAAATTATGCGGCCATACTTGACATTGGTTCATCGAATCTTACGCTCGCGTGTCCCCACATCCTGGAGGCTCACGCCATGACCGCGACTGCACCGCCGCCTCTCTCGAATCGCATCGCCGGATACCTGCCGCCGACGCCGCTGCCCGTGCCGCCCACGCCGGAGGCGAAGGGCGAGGCTTGGGGTAACGCCATCTTCGCGGCCGTCCTGTTCTACCAGGGCCGGCTCGCCGACCCCGACCCGGACGTGGCCGAACGCGCCGCCCGCGCCCTCTTCGAGATGGAACGCACCCGGCTGCGGCACAACCGCGACCTCGCCGGTTCGACCGTCCCTCCGCAACCGGCGGACGACGGCCTGCCGCCGGTTGCGGACTTGCCGTCACTGTCGTCCCCGGCGCGGGCCGTGACGGAGTGCGAGGCCGTACTCGCCGCCGTGCTGGCGGCCGACGAACTGGACGACGCACCGGAAGCGATGGAATCGGACCCGGCGATGGCGGACGAGGAGGCCGTCGAGGTCCTCGCCCGCGGGCCGGACTTCCCGCAGTAGGTGCAGTGGACCCGGCAGCTGGCGGAAGAGAAGGGCGGCCCGATGCCCTCGGAGGCCGAACTGGTCGCGCGGACGAAGAAGACGCTCCTTCTCCTGCTGAAGCGCGAGCGGGCGGAACGCGCGGTCCGGCCCGGCGGCTCCGGGCGGGACGGTTCCCCTTCCGCGCGGCGGCCGCATACAATCGCCACCACCACCGAGGGCCGCTCGCCATGAACCGACGTGACTTCCTCGCCGTCGGCACCGCCGCCGCGCTGCTGCCGACCGCCTCCCCCGCTCAGGACGCCGCCATGATCCCGGTCGTTGACACCCACCAGCACCTCTGGGACCTCCGCAAGTTCAAACTCGGCTGGCTCAAGCCCGGGACCGTGTACGACGCCAACTTCACGCCGACCGAGTACGCCGAGGCCACGAAGGGGCTGAACGTCGTCAAGGCCGTGTACATGGAAGTGGACGTGGTGCCGGAACAGCAACAGGCGGAGGCCGACTACCTCGTCGAGCTGTGCGCCGGCGGCAAGACGCCGACGGTCGCGGCCGTGGTGTCCGGGCGGCCGAACGGCGACGGGTTCGCCAAGTACGCCGGGCAGTTCAAGGGGAGCAAGTACGTCAAGGGCATCCGCCAGGTGCTGCACGTCGAGAGCACGCCGCCGGACTACTGCCTGGACCCGAAGTTCGTGAAGGGCATCCAACTCCTCGGCGATCTCGGGCTGAGCTACGACCTGTGCGTCCGCCCGGCCGACCTGCCGAACTACGTGAAGTTGGTCGAGCAGTGCCCCGGCACGCGGTTCATCCTGGACCACTGCGGCAACCCGAACGCGAAGTTCACGGCGGAACAGACTGATGCGTGGAAGAAGAACACGGCGGCGCTGGCGGCGAAGAAGAATGTGGTGTGCAAGGTGTCCGGGTTCCTGGCGAACGGCTGGGAGAAGGGGACGTGGAAGGCCGACGACATCGCGCCGATCGTGAACCACGTCTGCGACACGTTCGGCTGGGACCGGGTGATGTTCGGCGGCGACTGGCCCGTCGTGCTGGCGGCCGGCAGCTACGCCGACTGGCTGACGGCGCTGCGGCAGGTCATCAAGGACCGCCCGGCGGCGGACCAGAAGAAGCTGCTGCACGACAACGCGGAGGCGTTCTACGGGCTGGGGTAGAGGTGCTGGGACCGCGGGCGTCCCGCCCGCCACGCTCCCAGCCACTTAAGACGGATCCCCGCGGCCGGGAAGGTGGGCGGGCGGGACGCCCGCGGTCCCAGGGCGGGGTGTAGTTTTCCCCTCGATCCCGCACACCTTGCGCAGTTTCGCGCCCGGCGGCCCTAGCCGGGCGTTTTCTTCGACGAATACGATGGGTTTTTGTGCCTGTTCAATCGCTGAGTGCCCCGTCCCCGTCTGTCTGGTAGGGAGCGTATGGCAAAGGGCGGGCGAGGCCGGACTAACCCCCCGGACCCGCAAAATCGGACCCCCGCCCTCGGACCGGCCCGCGCCGTGCCCATGCCTACACCCACGCCCACGGAAAAGCTCCTGGTCGAGACGTTCGAGCAAATCCGTGATGAACTCGTTAGCACCCTCGCGTATGTACTAGGCAACCGCGAAGACGCCATGGACTCCGCTCAGGAGGCGTTCGTCAAATGCTGGCGGGCACGGGAGACGATCCTGGAAGTTCAGAACCTGCGGGCCTGGATTTTTCGAGTGGGGTTGAACGCCGCCCGCGACCACCAGCGGAGCGGGTGGACGAAGCGGGCGAAGCCGTTGATCGCCGAGGAGGTGCTCCTCCCGGCCCGCGAGAGTTCCGCGGCGGAGCAGATCGTGGACAACGAGAACGTCTCCCGGCTGCGGGCGGCCATCCTCGACCTGCGGCCGGAGGAGCGGGAAGTTTTTCTCTTGCGGCAGAACGGCGACTTGACCTATGAGCAGATTGCCGAGCTGCGGGAGATTCCCGTCGGCACGGTGAAGACGCAGATGCGGACGGCCCTGATTAAGTTGCGGAAGGTGTTGAACCCCGACGCCGACGGAACCCCAGACGAGGTGTAGCAGGTCATGACCGGGCGGTGCGAACAATGTCGCGAGCGGGTGCTCGACTTCCTCTACGGGTTGCTCGACCCGGCCGAGGAAGCCGAGGTCGCCGCGCACATTGAATCGTGCCCGGCGTGCGCCGCCGCCCGCGACGAGGCGGCCGGGGTGAAGGGCCTGTTCGCGGCCGCGGCGAAGGCCCCGTTTCCGGACGTGACGTTCGCGGCCCCCGCCGAGGCCTCGCCCCCCGTGCCGGCGCGGAAGCCATCGCGGACCTACCCGTGGGCCGTCGCTGCGGCGCTGCTGGTCTGTTCACTCGCGCTGCTGTCCCCGGCGATCCGCGATTACATGGCGTATCGCGAGCAGAGCAACAAGGTCGCGCAGGCCCAGAAGAAGCTGGACGAGATCGAGCAGGCGGACCAGGACCGCGTCCGCGTTCAGTCGCAGCTCGTTGCCGACTACGACCGTCGGCTCGTCGAGCTCCGCGAGTCGCACAAGAAGCAAGTCAAGACGTGGGTGGCCGCCGACATCGCGGCCCGCGCCCAGCCGTTCAACCTGGAAGTGACCGGCCCCGTCGCCGCCATCCCCGGCGGGCTGAACGAGTACGCGATCACCACGAAGACGAAGCAGAGCGCCGACCTCGCCGCGACCGCGACCGTCACGATCCGCGATTCGCGGAACACCGTCTACCACACCGAGACGCTGCCCACGAACGGCAAGTCGTGGCGGTTGCCGACGAGCCTCTGGGCGAAGTTCCCGGCCGGGGCGGAAGACCTGTCGCTCGCCATCAAAGCGACGACCGCCGACGGCGCGACGGCCGAGCTGACGGAGCCGATCCAACTGCTCGGCCCGGTGTTCACCACGCTCGTCGTCACGGACAAGCCGCTGTACCGGCCCGGCGAGCCGGTCTACTTCCGCAGCCTGACGCTCAACCGCACGAGCCTCCAGCCGCCGGGCCGCGACCTGACGATCCGATTCGACCTCCGCAAGCCGGACGGCACGGTCCTCGACGGCTCCACGGTCATCGGCACGACGACGCCGGTGGTGAACCGCGACGGCATCGAGAGACCGGTCGTCGGCCCGGACGGCGCGCCCGTCCGCGGCATCGCGTGCGGCGTCATCGCGCTGCCTGCGGCGCTGCCCGGCGGCGAGTACACGCTCGTCGCCCACGAGCTGCCGCAGGGCTGGGCCGGCAAGGACCTACCCGCCGGCTCGACGCCCATCGGCACGCGGAAAGTCGTGGTCGCGCGGTACCAGCCGGACGTGCTGCTGAAGACGCTGGAGTTCGACGCGAAGACTTACGGCCCCGGCGACCCGGTAAGGGCGAAGGTCGTGGTGAAGAACCAGGGCAAGCCGCTGGCGAACATCCCTATTCTGGTGACGGCGACGCACGGCAAGAACGCCCGCATCCCGGTGAAGGCTCCGGTGACGCTGAACGCCGACGGTGCGGCCGACATCAGCCTGACGCTGCCGAACCTCGACGACCTGAAGGCCGCAACGATCACGGTGCTGATCCAGGACCAGAACGCGGAGTCGATCGTCCGGCCGATCCCGCTCGCGTCGAAGACGCTGTCGCTCGAATTCTTCCCCGAAGGCGGCGACCTGATCGAGGGGTTGCCGAACCGCGTTTACGTCCGCGCGACTACTGCGACCGGCTCCCCGGCCGACGTGGAGGGCTTCGTCACCGACGGCACGAACCGCGTCGCGGACGTGAAGACCCTGACCGACGCCGAGCACCCCGGCGCGAACCAGGGCCTCGGCGTGTTCGCGTTCACCCCGCAACCGGGCAAGCGGTACGCCCTGAAGCTGCTCCGCCCCGTCGGGACCGTCGAGCCGAAGATCGACGTTCCGAACTTCACGACCGGCTACCTGCTGCCGAAGGCCGAGGCCGATGGCGTTGTGCTAACGATCCCGAACGGCGTCATCGACGCGACGCAACCGGTGAAGGCGACGGTCACGTCAGCGAAGACGAAGCGGAACCTCATCGTCGGCGTCTACACCCGCGGGTTCGTCGTCGGCCACGCGCGGCTGACCGCCGAGCCGGGCAAGGCCGTCGAAGTTAGCATCGCCCCGCCGCCGGTCGCCGTCGGTGGCGTCACCCGCGTGACGGTTTTCGAGGAACCTGCCGCGAACAACGGCCGCGCCGACCTGATCCCGCTCGCCGAGCGGCTGATCTTCCGCCGCCCGGCCGAGAAGCTGAACCTCGCGTTCGCCACGAATCACAAGGGGCCGGCCGCCCCCGGCGACAAGGTGACGCTGACCGTCACGGCGACGAACGAGAAGGACCAACCGACGGCCGCGGTCGTGATGGCCGCCGTCGTGAACCAGAGCGTGCTGACGATGGCCGACGATAAGGCCGAGCGGCTGCTGCCGACGCACTTCCTGCTCGCCGGCGAGTTGCAACGGCCGGACCAACTCGAACACGCCGACTTCATCCTGACGCCGCACCCGAAGGCCGCCGCGGCGCTCGACCTGCTCCTCGGCACGCAGGGCTGGCGGCGGTTCGCGGAGGCCGACGGCCGGTTCCGGTCGAGCGCTGCGAGTGACGCCGAGAAGCAACGGTTCTGGATAGCGAACGGCCGCACCGACGTGATGACCGAGTCCGTCCGCCCCGATCGTGTGACGGCGAGTCAGCGGAACGGCATCGAGCCGATCGACGCGAAGCTCGACCAACTGGAGGCAGAGAAGAAGCTGGCCGAGCGCGAGCGGGACAGGAAGTTACCAGAGTGGGATAGCCAGAGGGTAGCAACAACACAGGCGCAAGCGGAGCAAATACGAATCGGCAATCAAGTGTCGTCGAGACTGGCCTACGGAAGTATTGGAATCGCCGTGCTTCTGACCGCTGCCTGGTGTTATGTCCTGCTCTCTCGTAAACTCTTTCGGGTCGCGGCCGCTGTTGTGGTGCTATCGCTGGGGGGCATTCTGACGTATTCGCTGAGCGTGTTGCCGGTCCCCGATGACCAGTGGGTAGAGAGCCGACTCACCGATTCGCCCACTGTGGCCGAAGTGGATCGTGGGGGCACGACCGACCTCCGCGAACGGGGTCCGACCAGCCCCGTCCCGGACGTGCCCGCGACCACCCAGCCACAAGCCCGCCCCCGATCCGAGATCGGCCCCGGCTCGTTCCGCCAAGCTCGCGGCGAAGCGTCCGCGAGCAAACTCAAGCCCGACCGCGGCGAGCGGGCGGCCCGGACCTTCTGGGACAGCCGGGAAGGTTCGCCGACCGCCGACGAAGACGCCGCCCTCGGCCGTGTGAAGCAAGCCCTCACACGGCATTCGCCGTTTGTCGTCCGCGAGTACGCGCACCCGCCGAAGCCGACCTCCGACGACGCCACCCGCACCGACTTCACCGAAACCGTCCTCTGGCATCCCGTCCTCGTGCTGCCGACCGACGGCCGGGCGACGCTCGACTTCCACGTCTCGGACGCCGTGAACCCGTACCGCGTCCTCGTCGCCGGGCACACGCTCGACGGCCGCCTCGGGGCCGCGACCGGCCTACTCGAAGTGCGGAAGCCGCTGTCCGCGGACGTGAAACTGCCCGCCGAACTGAGTTCGAGCGACCGCCCGCAGCTGCCGGTCGTCGTGAGCAACGGGACGGCGAAGAAGTTCGACGCGAAGGTCAGCGTCTGGTCCGACAACCTGATCCCGGAGCGGGATGACACCCCGCTGTCAGTCGAAGCCGCGGCCGGCGCGCGGCTGCTCGCCCCGGTGAGGGTCAACGGCCTCGGTAAGGCGAAGGTCCGCGTCGCGGCGTCCGCCGACGCCCTGACCGACGCGGCCGAGCGGACCGTCACCGTCGTGCCGGACGGCTTCCCGCAAAGCGGCGCGGCCAACGCGGAACTGAAGTACACGGCGAAGGCCACGGTCACGATTCCGCCCGACCTCGTGCCGAAGACGCTGGCCGTGCGGCTGACCGTGTTCACGAACGCGCTCGCCGACATCCAGTCCGGCCTCGACGGGATGCTCCGCGAGCCGTCCGGCTGCTTCGAGCAAACGTCCTCCACCAACTACCCGAACGTCCTCGCGCTCGAGTACCTGAAGGACGCGAACCTCGCCGACCCCGCGCTCGCGTCCCGCGCCCGCGGCCTGTTGGAGAGCGGGTACAACCGCCTCGCCGGGTTCGAGGTCCGCAAGGAGGCCGGCGGCGGCCGCGAGGGGTTCGAGTGGTTCGGCGCGTTCCCGGCCCACGAGTGCCTGACGGCCTACGGCCTCGTCCAGTTCACGGACATGGCCCGCGTCTTCCCGGTCGATCCGCAGCTCATCGACCGCACGCGGAACTTCCTCCTGTCCCGCCGCGACGGCAAGGGCGGGTACGCCCGCAAGCAGGACGGCCACGCCTTCGGCGACGTGCCGCCGGCCGTGGCGAACGCCTACATCACCTGGGCGATCCACTCCGCCGACCCGACGGCCGACCTCGCGAAGGAAACGGCCGCGGTCGTCGCGGAGGCGTTGACGAGCCTCGACCCGTACCGCCTCGCCCTGACCGCGAACGTGACGCCGAAGCCAGAGTTGTTGAAAGCCCTCGCCGCCAAGCAGAACCCGGACGGCTCCTTCCCCGGCGCGGAGGCGACCATCACCCGCTCCCGCGGCAGCGACCTCGTCGTCGAGACGACGGCCCTCGCCGCCCTCGCGTTCGTGAACGCGAAGTCGCCGGACCACGCCGTCGCCCTCGGCAACGCGGTCAGCTTCCTGGTGAAGTCCCGGCAGCCGCACGGCTCCTTCGGCGGCACGCAGGCGACCGTGCTGGCGCTGAAGGCCATCGTCGCGTACAACCGGGCCAACCGCCGCCCGACCGAAACCGGCGAGATCGTCGTGAAGGTGGACGGCAAGGAGGTCGGCCGCCTGCCGTTCAAGAGCGACGAACTGAAGCCGACGACCCTGGTCTTCGACAACGCCGAGGCGGTGTTCGCCCCCGGCCCGCATGAGGTCACGCTGGAGACGACGGCGAAGCAGAGCTACCCGGTGAACGTGTCGTGGGAGGCGTTCTGCAAGAAGCTGCCGAGCGCTGCCGACGCGCCGCTGAAGCTGTCGGCCGCCCTGTCGGCGAAGGAAGTCGTCGAAGGCAACAGCGTCCGACTAATCGTGCAACTCCAGAACCCGGCCGCAACCGACACCGGCATGGCCGTCGCCGTCGTCGGCCTCCCGGCCGGTGTGAAGCTGCCCCCGGACTTCAAGCAGTTGAAGGACCTGACCGCCAAGCCCGCGAAGGGTGAGGCCACGCTGAGCTACTGGGAACTACACGGCCGCGAGTTGATCCTCTACTGGCGGGCGCTCGGCCCGGAGCAAACCATCGACCTGTCGCTCGACCTGATCGCCGACGTGCCCGGCGAGTACCACGGCCCCGCGAGCCGGGCGTACCTGTATTACGCCGCGGACGCGAAGCGGTGGCTCGACCCGCTGACCGTCACCATTCGCCCCGCGAAATAGCCGATCACCTCCGGCCTGTTGGCCGTGTCCCTGGGTCGTACAATCACGGTGGCCGCGCCCTCGTAGCTCAGGGGATAGAGCATCGGTTTCCTAAACCGGTGGTCGCAGGTTCGAATCCTGCCGGGGGCAATGTTTGAACGTCGGCGATCGCCAAGTCACGTCAATCGCCAAACGGACCGGCGGGGATAAGAAGGGGAACGCTACTCGACCGGTCCGAGGTCGAGTTCCGGGACGGTCTTCACGAACAGCGCCTCGACGCGGGCGATCAGCGCCTCGCCGGCGAACGGCTTCTGCACGAACGCCTCCGCGTCCACGTCCAACCCCTGCCGGCGGATCTCGTCCGGCGTGTGGCCGCTCATGAACAGCACCCGCAGGTTCGGCCGGAACTGGCGGATCAACTCGGCCACCTCCGGCCCGCTCAACTCCGGCATCACCACGTCCGTGATGAGCAGGTCCAACTGCGGCTCCTGGCGGGCGATCCGGACGGCGTCCGTGGCGCTCGCGGCCGTCACCACGTGGAAGGCGTCCCGCGTCAGCACCCGGCGGGCCAGCCCGCGGACCATCTCGTCGTCCTCGACCAGCAGCACCACGCCCCGGCTCGGCAGCGGGGTCGGGTCGTCGATCGGGACGGCCACCTTCCTCATCTCCCGCGAGTCGCCGTGGTCCGACGCGCCCGCCGCCGGCAGGTCGATCTCGAACGTCGTGCCGTGGCCGACGGCCGACCGGAAGTGGATCTCGCCGCCGAGCGTCCGCACGATCCCGTACACGGTCGCGAGGCCCAGCCCGGTCCCCTTCCCCTGCTCCTTCGTGGTGAAGAACGGCTCGAACACCTGCTTCTGCGTCTCCTCGTCCATGCCCGCGCCGGTGTCCGCGAGGCTCAGGCGGACCACGGCCCGGTCGGCCGCGTCTTTGCTTTCCGTGCGGATCGTGACCGTCCCGCCGTAGGGCATGGCGTCCCGCGAGTTCACGGCCAGGTTCAGGACGATCTGGTGGATCAGCCCGTAGTCGGCCTTCACGGCGGGGAGGTCGTCGGCCAGCTTCGTCTCGACCGTGACGTTGTCGCCGAGCACCCGGCCGAGGAGCCGGACGGCGTCGGTGACGGCGCTGTTCAGGTTGATCGACAGCAAGTTGATCGGCCGCTTGCGGCTGAACAGGAGGAGTTGCGCCGTCAGCCCGGCGGCCCGCTCCCCGGCCCGGCGGATGTCCGCAACGAGGTCGCGGGAGACGTGGTCCGGCGGCAGCGTCGTGTCGAGCAACTCCGAGCAGCCGTTGATGACCGTGAGGAGGTTGTTGAAGTCGTGGGCGATGCCGCCGGCCAACCGGCCGACGGCCTCGAGCTTCTGGCCCTGGAGGATGCGGTTCTCCAGTTCCTTTTCCTTCGCGAAGTGCGCCCGCAGTTCCTCGTCTTGCTTGTGCAGCCGCCGGCGGAGGGCGACGATCCACGCCGCGGCGGCGGCCGCGACCCCGCCGAGGGCGGTCAGGAAATAAGCCATCCCGACCTGCATCTGGTCGGCGAAAAGCCCGGCGAGAGGGGTAGACGCGTTCATCTGGCTCGGTTCAGGGCGACTGAGCCGCGAGTCTAAAGGTAACCTTAGCTCGCGGCCCACGCATGTTTCCACGGCGACTGAACGCCGGGCGAAAAATTACATTACGGGCCTTGTCTGTCGGGCACTTGACAGTTCCCACTCAGGGGAACGGCCACACTTAGTCTCAGCACGGATGCACTAAAGTGGCAATGGAAGAATGGGCATCCCACTCGCCACCCATGCGAAATTTTTGACATGAACGCATGAGCCTGCAACTGAATTCTGCCGGAACCGGAAAAAATTCTCGGTTCCGGCAAAAAAACCCGACAGTGGCTAACCGAGCCAGGCGGGTAACTCTCCGGCCGCGGGGAGTTTGACGACCGACACGCTGGTGATGTGCTCGTGATTCGCGACCTCTTCCACGGCCGCGGGCGGGGGGACTGTGTCCAGGTTGAGCACGCCGATCGCCTCGCCGCCGGGGGCCTGCCGGCCGAGGTTCATGGCCGCGATGTTCACGTCGTGCTTCCCGAACGTACCGCCCATGAACCCGATGACGCCCGGCCGGTCGCGGTGGCTGAACACGCACAGCACGCCGTCCAGATAGGCTTCCAGCCGGAACGCGCCAAGCCGAACCAGCCGCAGGTACTCGTTGCCGAACAGCGTCCCGGCCGCGGTGTACGTCTTCTTGTCCGTCTCCACGTCGGCTTGCATGAGCGACGCGAAGTCGTCCTTCTTCGGTGACGACGAGGAGATGATCTCGATACCGCGGTCGCGGGCCATGACCTCGGCGTTGACGAGGTTCACGCCGGCCATGCGGGACTCGAGCAGCCCGGCCGTGAACGCGCTGGTGAGCAGCTTCGTCTTCTTGCCGGCGAGGTCGCCCTTGTACGTGAGCGTGACCTTCTTGATCTGCCCGTGGTTCATCTGCGCGTGCAACATCCCGAGGCGGCGGGCGAGGTCCACGAACTGCTTCAGCTCGTCGAGTTCCTTCCGGTCCACGGCCGCCATGTTGACGGCGTTCGCGACGATCCCCTTGAGCAGGAAGTTGGCGATGAGTTCGGCCGCCTCGATGGCGACGTTCTCCTGCGCCTCGACCGTGGACGCGCCGAGGTGCGGGGTAAGGACGACGTTCGGCGCGGCGAGCAACGGGTTGTCGGCCACGACCGGTTCGACGCTGAACACGTCGATCCCGGCCCCGGCGATGGTCCCGGCCTTGAGGCACTCGGCGAGCGCCTTCTCGTCCACGATCCCGCCGCGGGCGACGTTCAGGATGCGGGCCGTCTTCTTCATCTTCGCCAACTCGGCCGGCCCGATCAGCGACTTGGTCTCGTCCGTTAGCGGGACGTGGATCGTCAGGTAGTCCACGTCCGGCAGCATCGCCTCGATGCTCGCGGCCGGCTTGTACCCCATCTCCGTGACCTTGTCCGGGGTGACGAACGGGTCGAACGCGAGGACCTTCATCTCCAGCCCGGCGGCCCGCTTGGCGACCTCGCGGCCGATGCGGCCGAGCCCGATGACGCCGAGCGTCTTGCCGGTGACCTGCGTGCCGACGAACTTGTTGCGGTCCCACCCGCCCTTCTTCATGGTGGCGTCGGCCTGCGGCACGAGCCGGGAGAGCGACATGAGCAGCGCGATGGTGTGTTCCGCGGCGGAGACGGTGTTCCCGCCGGGCGTGTTCATGACGACGACGCCCTTGCGGGTGGCGGCCGGCACGTCGATGGTGTCCACGCCGACGCCGGCGCGGGCGATCGCCCGGAGCTTGCCGGGGTCGGCGAGCATGTCGCCGGTGATCTTCGCCGCGGACCGTACGATGACGGCGTCGTATTCCTTGAGGGCGGCCTTCAGCTCGTCGGGCTTCTTGCTGAGTTCGGGCCGGTGATCGACGGGGACGCCCAGCTTCTTGAGCGTCTCGGCGGCGGCGGCTTCCAGGTTGTCGGCGATCAACACGCGGGCCATCGGCGGGTACACCTTTTCAAGGATCGGGGAGAGGCAGTGATTGTATGGGAACACGAATTCAAGGCGAACGGCACGGCGTAAGCGTGCCGGTGTGCAACTCGCCCCACACCGGCACGCTTACGCCGTGCCGTTCGCCAGTTCCTGCACCACCTCGTCCACGGTCGCCCCGCCGGTCACCGGCCGGCACGTCGGCAGCGCGCGGAACCACGTCATCTGCCGCTTCGCGAACTGCCGCGTCCGCTGCTGGATGAGCGCGACCGTCTCGCCCAACGGCACGCCGTCCCGTAGGTACGCGATCAGCTCCGCGTACCCGACCGCCTGCGCCGCCTCGCGGCTCATCGGCTTCGCCATCAGCCCGCGGACCTCGTCGATCCACCCGGCCGCGATCATCGCCTCGACGCGGCGGTCGATGCGGTCGTACAGGACCTCGCGCGGCCATTCGAGGCAGACGCACGGAATCTCGGCGGGCGGCGTGTCCCACGTCTGTTGCAACTCGCCGAGCGGCTTCCCCGTCAGCTCGAAGACCTCCAGCGCCCGCACCACGCGGCGAACGTCGTTGGCGTGCAGCTTCGCCCCGAGCTTCGGGTCCACGGCCGCCAGTCGCGCGTGGAGCGCGGCGTTCCCGTGCGTCGCGGCTTCCTCTTCCAACCTTTGACGAAGTCCCTCGTCCGTCGGCGGCGACTCGAACAGCCCGTGCAGCAGTGCCTTCAAATAATACGGCGTGCCGCCGACGTACAACGGCCGCTTCCCGCGGCCGCGAATCTCGGCACATGCCTCCGCCGCCCGGCCGAGCCACCACGCGACGTTCGCCGACTCCCACGGATCGAGCACGTCAATCAGATGGTGCCGCACCCGCGCCCGTTCCTCGGCCGTCGGCTTCGCCGTGCCGATGTTCATGCCGCGGTAGAATGTCATCGAGTCCATCGCGACGACTTCCGCACCGACCCGCTCGGCTAGGTCCAGCGCGAGGGCCGTCTTCCCGCTCGCGGTCGGGCCGGTCAGGATCAGGGCGTCGGCGAAGGCGGACAAGAGGATTCACCGCAGAGGGCGCAGAGAATAACATTTCAGCAGTTTTATCAAATGATTTTTCTCTGCGCCCTCCGCGCTCTCTGCGGTAAAACGGTTTTCATGAACCTCACTCGTCGCGAACTGCTCTCCCGATCCGGGAGCGGCCTCGGGATGCTCGGCCTGGCCGGCGTGTTCGCGGACGCCGCGGACGTGGACCCGCTCGCGCCTAAGAAATCACCGCTTCCGGCCAAGGCGAAGCACGTCGTTCACCTGTTCATGAACGGCGGCCCGTCGCAGGTGGACACGTTCGATCCGAAGCCGGCGCTCGACAAGCACCACGGCAAACCGCTCACCGGGTCGAATCTGCGGACCGAGCGGAAGACGGGCGCGCCGATGCGGTCGCCGTTCAAGTTCAAAAAGTACGGTCAGTCGGGGATCGAGGTCAGCGAGCTGTTCGCGAAGACGGCCGCGCACGTCGACGACATGTGCGTCATCCGCGGGATGCACGCGGACGTTCCGAACCACGAGCCGTCCTTGATGCTCATGAACTGCGGCGACGGCCGGCTGCCGCGGCCGAGTTTGGGGTCGTGGGTAACCTACGGCCTCGGCAGCGAGAACCGAAACCTGCCGGGGTTCGTAGTCATGTGTCCCGGCGGGTTCCCGATCGTCACGACGCAGAACTGGCGGTCGGCGTTCCTTCCGGGGGTGTATCAAGGCACGTACCTCGACACGCAGCACGCGGACGTGGAGAAGCTGATCGCGTACATCCGCAACGCCGACCTGCCGCTCGACCGGCAGCGGGAGCAACTCGACCTCGTACAGAAGCTGAACGCGAAGCACAAGGAACTGCGGGCCCACGACGCGAACCTCGAAGCCCGCATCCGCACGTTCGAGTTGGCGTTCCGGATGCAGTCGGTGGCGGCGGACGTGTTCGACCTGCGGCGGGAGCCGAAGCAGGTCCGCGAACTCTACGGCGAAACCGTTCACGGCCGACAGTTGCTCTACACCCGCCGCCTGCTGGAGCGCGGCGTGCGGGTGGTGCAGCTCTGGAGCGGGGCCGGGCAGCCGTGGGACAACCACGACAACCTCGAGAAGCAGCACCGCGCGTTGGCCGGGCAGTGGGACCAACCCATCGCCGCGTTCATCAGCGACCTGAAGCAGCGCGGGCTGTTCGACGAGACGCTGATCCTGTGGGGCGGCGAGTTCGGCCGCACGCCGGTCGCCGAGTTCCCCGCCCTCAACGGCCGGGACCACAACCACTACGGGTTCACGTGCTGGCTGGCCGGCGGCGGCGTGAAGGGCGGCACGGTCGTCGGCGCGACCGACGAGTTCGGGTTCGCGGCGGTCGAGAACAAGGTCCATGTCCACGACCTGCACGCGACGATGCTGCACCTGCTCGGCTTCGACCACGAGAAGCTGACGTACCGGTACGCGGGCCGCGACTTCCGGCTGACCGACGTTCACGGGCGGGTGGTGAAGGAAATGGTGGCGTGACTCACTTCAACCAGACTTGCACGACGCCGACGGCCAAGAGGCCCATGCTGATGACCGCGTTCACCTGGAAGAACGCACGGTTCACCTGTGCCAGATTCTCCGGCGACACGAGCGAATGCTCGTAAGTCAGCAGCACGCCAACTGCCAGCCACGCGAGCAGGAAGATCGGACCGCTGAGCGCCGGCGAGGTCATCAGCAGCGCGAACAGCAGCCCGAACATGACCGCGTGACAAGCTGCGGCGATCCGAAGGCTGCGACGCACGCCGAACCGGGCCGGGATGCTGTGCAACCCTTCCCTGCGGTCGAAGTCGGCGTCCTGGCAGGCGTAGAGGATGTCGAACCCCGTCACCCAGAACAGTACGACGGCCGCAAGCAGTAGCGGGTCTTGCATCTCGACCGGGCCGCGGATCGCGATCCACGCCGCGACCGGGGCGAGACTCAGCGACACGCCGAGCCACGCGTGCGCGAGTGACGTGAACCGCTTCGTCAGCGAGTACCCGGCGAGGAACACGAGGACCGGCCCGGACAGGTACAGCGGCCACGGGTTCGCGAACAGCAGCGTGGCCGCGACGAACCCGGCGGCGGTGGCGACCGTGAACAGCGCGACGAGGCCGACGGACAGCGTCCCGGCCGGCAGGTGGCGGGTCGCGGTGCGGGGGTTCTTCGCGTCGATGTCCCGGTCGGCGAGGCGGTTGAACGCCATCGCGAAGCTGCGGGCGAACACCATGCACAGCAGCACGCCGAGGAGGTCGAGCCACCGAAACGGCTCGTACTTCCATGCCACGGCCGCGCTCAAGAGCGCGAACGGCAGCGCGAAGATCGTGTGCGAGAAGCGGACCAGCTCCAGCAGCTTCCGGGTCGTGGCGAGCATGTCGGGGTAACCGCGTTGCCGCGGCGCGCGTAACGCCGGGGTGGAGCTAGATCGTGTCGGGATCGAGGCCCAATTCCCGTAACTTCGCGGCCAACTTTTCTTTCCGCACACGTTCGAGTTCGGCCGCGGCGGCGACTTGCTCCGCCCGCAGCCGTTCTACTTCTACTTGTACCAACGCGCGCTCCGCGCGCAACCTCTCCACTTCCGCGCGCGACCGTTCCAGTTCCGCACGCTCGTGCTCTTCGTCGCCGCGTTGGGCCATGGCCGTCGGGGTCATGAACTTCGACCCGTCCGGATGGAACACGTGCATCCGCCCGCGGGCGACCTCGAACCGGATGCCCAACCGCGGGCTGACCCAGTCGTTGATCTTCGGAATCGACACCAAACGCCCGTCCGTCCGATGCCATCCCTCGACGAACGCCGGGAACTCCGGGTAGACGAGGTAGTATTCCTCCGCCCCGAATTCGTCGTAGAACTGGAGCTTTTCTTCCATCTCCTCGTCGGTGTTGTTCGGCGAGCAGACCTCGAAGACGACGTGGACCGGCACGTCGTTCTCCTGCCACTGCTTGTAGCTGCCGCGGTAGCCCTTCGGCCGGCCGAAGATCACCATCGCGTCCGGGGCCTGCCGCGGGGCGTGGGCCGTCTCGCCGGGCAGCTTCCGCCGCGGGTACCAGAGCATGTTCCCGGCGACGACGACTTCGGGGTTCTGTAGGAATTGGAACTCCAGCCCCCACTTGATGATCGAAATCCAGTCGTACTGGAGGCTGTTGTCGCTCATGGGCTTCCCGTCGTCGTCTGGGTAATCCGGGTCGTCAACCCACTGAGACGGATCGAGGTGCGTGGTCGCCACGGTCGGCTCCTCTTCGATTTCCCGTATTGTCGCGAATCCGGCCGCGGCCGGGAAGGCGGATCAGCCCCGCCACTTCTCGAACAGGTTCCGGGTGATCCGCTGCACCCGCGGGTCCGGGCCGTGCGGCCGGCCGTTGTGGACGTGCGGCAGGATGAACCCCGGCGGCGAACTCAACCCCATCGCCCAGAAGATGGTGCTCGCGTTGAACACCGTGTTCCCCTTCGGCCCCGGATAGATCGTCGCCTCGTAGTGGGACTCGGCCTCGCCGCCGGTCAGCGTCTTGCCGGCCGCCAGCACCTCCAGGCCGGGGATCGCGGCCGGGTCGCCGTGGAACTCCCACCCGACGAGGCCGGGGATGCGGTCCCCCTTCTTCATGCCCGTGCCGGCGAGCACCCAGTGGTCCGGCTTCGTGCAAACCCAGTCGCCGGACCCGTTGAACGGCGAGACGGTTTGCGCCCCGATGAGCGCCGCCTCGGTCGGGGCCTGCACCGGCAGGTCTTCCATGTACTTCTCCTCGCCGGGCCGGATGCCGCCGTACCGCCCGACCCGCTCGATGACCCGCGGCGACGGCGTGTCGATGACGAAGCAGACGGAGTTGCCGCTGAAGAACCCGAAGTTCACGCCCCGCTTCACGGCCTCCAGGCAGGTGTCGTACTGCTTACGGGTCCAGTACTCGTCGTGCCCGACGGACAGGAACGCCTTCGCCCGCGTGAGGAAGTCGATGCCGTGGCGGTCCACGTCGTCGTTCGCGCAGTACGTCACGTCGTAGCCGTGCTGCTCGATCCAGAACGCGAACGGGAACTCCCAGAGCAGGAACTCGCCGCTGCCGAGCGAGAGCGCGTGGTCCACGACCTGCGGGTACTTCGCGTAGGGGCGGTCGAAACTGACCCGCACGCCGCTGACGAGCGGCTTCTTCGACGCGTGGTCGTTGTCGTACAGCGAGTGGTTCTCCGGCCACTTGTTGTACGCCTGCCAGGTGTTCGTACTGCACTGGAACAGGAAGTCGGCCTTCCGGTCGTCGCGGACGATGAACGTCACGTAGCTCTGGTACCGGTGCTTCTCCGCGACGAGCTTGCCGAGGTAGACGCCGCTCGGCCAGTCGGAGGGGATCGTCAGTTCGGTACACGGCTCCCACCCGCACTCGCGGAGCCGCATCGCGGCGACCGGCGGCGTCGGCTGCGGCTTCCCGGCGAACGGGCCGAGCGTCGTGACGTGCCGCCCCCCGTGGCCCTGGTAGTACCCGAGGCGGTAGACCTCGATCCGGAACGGCGTCGCCGGCAGCGTGCTGACGCGGAACGATAGCTTCTCGCCCGCCGCCACGCTCGACTTGTTGCAATAGCCCTCGATGAGCGACGAGCGGAACTTCGCCTTCGCGTCGAACTTGACGTAGGTGAGTTGCCAGTCGGTCGTGCCGGGCTTCTCGTTCTCGTCGCGGACGCGGTTCGGGGCGGCGGCCGTCGCGGCGAGCGGCAGCCCGGCGACCGCGGCGAGGGCCTGACGGCGATTGAGTGACATGGTGGGTTCCTGGTTGAAGACACCCACGAGCATACTCGACCCGCGATCCGGGGCGAAGCGGGAATGATTCCCGGCTTTGGCATCTTGGTTGCCGACTTTCTTGACCGAGCCTACCCGCGCGAACGTGCGAGCCGCCCCCCCGCGAACCAACTTACGAGGCACGACCGTGAACGAGTACACGCCGCAAGCCGGGGCCGCGGCGAACGCGCCGGCCCAGCCCTACACCGCCCCGCCGGGGTACGCCGCGCAGCCGGTTGCCGTTCCCGCGGAACCGCCCCCCGAGCCGGCGGAGCACCGCGAGGTAATCGTCGTCGGCCACTCGCCGCTGGTCTACTGGTGGCCGGTCTGGGTCGTCGGCTACGTGATGGCGATCCTCACGTGGGTGTACGGACAGCCGGTGGCGATCGGCGACGAACGCGTCGTTTTCCACTTCGGCAACAACCTCGGGGTGTTGTTCTTCCTGACGTTGTTCCTGGTCATCGTGATCTCGAACATCAGCATCCGCGGGTACGCATCCGGCATGGTCCTCATGTCGCTCATTACCGCGGCCGTGCTGATCGCCTACTTCGGGGCGTGGGGGGCCATCCTCGGCTGGCTCGGCGACCTGAACATCTACCTCAACCAGGGGGCGTACTTCTGGTTCTCGACGGCCGTGTTCCTTATCTGGGCGGTCACGACGTTCCTCATCGACCACATGCAGTATTGGCGGATCACCCCCGGCCAGATCACACGCGTGGCCGTGTTCGGCGCGTCGTCCCGGAGTTACGACACGGAGAACCTCGTCCTCGAGAAGCGGCGGGACGACCTGTTCAAGCACTGGATTCTCGGCCTGGGGTCGGGCGACCTGAAGATGCAGACCTACGGCGGCCGGCGGGAGGAAATCCTCGTCCCGAACGTGCTGTTCGTCGGGTCGAAGATTCACGAGATTCAGCACCTGATCGCGCTGCGGCCGAGTTCGACCGGCCACCGCGACCCCGGCTGACCCGCCGGGCGGCGGGCGTCACGCCGCGTCCGGCGTGCCCCGCGCGAACCGGAGCTTGTCGAGGTAGATGTAATAGACGGGCGTGAAGTACAGTGTCAGCACCTGCGACACGATCAGCCCGCCGACCACGGCCAGGCCGAGCGGCCGCCGTGACTCGGCCCCGGCCCCCAGCCCCAGCGCGATCGGTAGCGCCCCGAGCAGCGCGCACATCGTCGTCATCATGATCGGCCGGAACCGGACGAGCGACGCCTCGTAGATCGCGTCCCGCGCAGACTTCCCCTGCCGCTCCGCTTCCAGTGCGAAGTCGATCATCATGATCGCGTTCTTCTTCACGATCCCGATGAGCATGATGAGGCCGACCATCGAGTACAGGTTCAACTCGCTGTTGAAGAGCGCGAGCGTCAGTAGCGCCCCGACGCCCGCGGACGGCAGCCCGGAGAGGATCGTGATCGGGTGGATCAGGCTCTCGTACAGCATCCCCATCACGAGGTAAATCACCACCACGGCCGCGATCAGGAGCAGCCCCAGCCCCTGCGCCGACTTCTGGAATTCTTGTGCCGTCCCCTGGAACCCGGTCGTCAGCGTCGGCGGCAGCTCCTCGCGGGCGGCCCGGTCGATGCCCGCCAGCACGTCGCCGAGCGACACGCCGGGCCGGAGGTCGAACGAGATCGTGACAGACGGAAGCTGCCCGGAGTGGTTCACCGTCAGCGGGCCGACGCCGCGGTCCACGGTCACGAGCGAGTCCATCGGCACGAGCACGTTCGCGTCCGACCGGATGTACAGCCGGGACAGGAGCGTCGGGTTCTCCTGGTACTCCGGCTTCACCTCCAGGATGACCTGGTACTCGTTGTTCGGGGTGAAGATCGACGTGACCTGCCGGGAGCCGTAGGCGTTGGCGAGGGCGTCCTCGATCTGGCGGGCGGTGACGCCGAGCGTCTTCGCCCGGTCGCGGTTGATCCGCACGTTCAGCTGCGGGCTGCGGAGTTGCATGTCGCTGGTCACCTCCAGCAGTTCCGGCATCGCCCGCATCCGGGCCTCGACCTTCGCCGCCCCGGCGTACAGGTCCTTCGTGTCCGGCCCCTGGATGGTGAACTGGTACAGGCTCTTGGCCGTCCGCGACCCGATCCGGATCGGCGGCGGGTTCTGGAAGAACACCTTGATCCCCGGAACCTCGGCCGTCTTCTTCCGCAGCCGGGCGATCACCTGGTCGGCGGACAGGTCCCGCTTGTCCCGCGGCACGAGCCGGATGAAGATGCGGCCGGCGTTCGCCGACGCGCTGAACCCGCTCGACCCGACGGTGCTGCTGAACGCGGCGACGTTCTCGTCGGTCCGCAAAATCTCGACCACGCGGGCCTGGGCCTCCAGCAGTCCCTGGAACGAGATGTCCTCCGGCCCCTCGGTCGTGCAAGTGATCTGCCCGGTGTCCTCGCTCGGCAGGAACCCCTTCGGCAGGGCGTACAGGTAGTACGCCGTCCCGGCGACGAACGCGAACGAGAACAACAGCATGAGCAGCCGCAGCCGGAGGGCGAGCCGCAGCGTCCAGGCGTACACGCCGAGGACCGCGTCGAACAACCCCTCCGTCAGCCGGTAGAACAGGCCCGGCCGCGCCGCCCCGTGGCCGGCGTGTCCGCCCTTGAGCAGCAGGGCGCAGAGCATCGGCGTGAGGGTGACGGACACGACCCCGGAAATGACGATCGCGACCGAAATGACGACGGCGAACTCGCGGAGCAGCCGGCCGACGAGGCCGGCCATGAACAGCACCGGGATGAACACGGCGACCAGCGACACGGTCATCGAGACGATCGTGAACCCGACCTCGGCCGACCCGTCGAGCGACGCCTGCAGGGGGGACTTGCCCATGTCCAGGTGGCGGATGATGTTCTCCAGCATCACGATCGCGTCGTCCACGACGAACCCGACGGCGAGCGTCAACGCCAGCAGCGACAGGTTGTCGAGCGTGTAGTTCAACAGGTGCATGACGCCGAACGTCGCGACGATCGACACCGGCAAGGCGAGGCTGGGGATGAGCGTCGCCCGGACGCTGCGGAGGAAGACGAAGATCACCAGCACGACCAGCGCGAACGCGATCAGGAGCGTGATCTGAACGTCGTGGATCGACTCCTGGATCGGGAGCGACCGGTCGGACAGCACCTTCAACAAGACGGACGGCGGCAGCTGCGCCTGGAACGTCGGGAGCAGCCGCTGGACCTCGGCCGCCACCTCGACGGTGTTCGCCCCCGGCTGGCGGTAGACGGCCAGCATGACCGACCGGGCCACGTCCCCCGGCTCGCCGGCCGCCGTCCGCTCGGTGGACGCCGCGGCGACCTTGTCGTTCTCCACGCCATCGAAGACGGTCGCCAGTTCGGCCAGCCGCACGGGCTGGCCGCCGCGGTACGTGACGATCACCGGCCGGTAGCCCTTCGCCTCCGTCAGCTGCCCGGTCGCCTGGATGTTGAACGCCTGCTTGCGGCCCTGGAACGTACCGGTCGGCAGGTTGACGTTCGCGTCCTTGATCGCGGTGGAAACCTCGTCGAGGCCGACGCCGCGGACGGCCAGCACGTTCGGATCGACCTGGACCCGGACGGCCTTCTTCTGCTGGCCGAAGACGACGACCTGCGCGACGCCGGTGACCTGCGACATCCGCTGGGCGAGGAACGTCTCGCCGTACTCGTTCACGTCGTACAGCGGGAGCGTGTCGGACCGCAGGGTGAGGAGCACGATGGGCGAGTCGGACGGGTTGACTTTGCGGAACGACGGCGGGGACGGCATGTCGTCCGGGAGCGACCGGGCCGCCTTCGCGATGGCCGACTGCACGTCCTGGGCGGCGGCGTCGATGTCGCGGGCGAGGTCGAACTGCATCGTGATCGACGTGACGCCGAGGGCGCTCGTGGACGTGAGGCCCTCGATGCCGGGGATGGCGGTGAACTCCCGCTCGAGCGGGGACGCGACGGCCGCGGCCATCGTCTCCGGGTTCGCCCCCGGCAGGGTGGCCGTCACCTGGATCGTGGGGAAGTCCACGTTCGGCAAGTCGTTGACCGGCAGGGCCGTGTACCCGAGCGCCCCGGCGAGGACGACGGCGAGCGTCAGCAGGCCGGTCATGATCGGCCGGCGGACGAACGGGGAGGAGATGTTCACTCGGTCCGCTCCTGCCGCGCCGCGGCAGTAGATTTCACCTCCACCTTCGTCCCGTGGACGAGCCGGAGCTGCCCCTCGGTGACGACCGTTTCCCCGGCCGACAGCCCGGACGCGATGACGGCGTCGGCCCCGACCTCGAACGCCACCGCGACCGGCCGGAGTTCGGCCTTGCGGTCCGGGGTGACGACGAACAAGAAGTTCCCCTTCTGCCCGGACTGCACGGCCGTCGCCGGGACGGTCACGCTGTCCGGCCGGTCGCGGACGGTCAGCACCACGTCCAGGAACTGCCCCGGCCAGAGCTTGCGGTCCTTGTTCGGGAACTCGGCCTTCAGCAGGACGGTCCCGCTGCCGGTGTTCACGGCGTTGTCGATGAACGCGAGCCGGCCCTCGATCGGCGGCTCGCCGTCCCGGAGGTACGCCTCCACCTTCAGCGGCCGCTCCCGCCGGGCCTGGGCGACGGCCGGGAGTTGCTGCTCCGGCAGGGCGAACGTCACGAAGATCGGGCTGACCTGGTTGATGACGACGAGCGGGTTCAGCCCGTTCGCCTCGACGAGATTCCCCTGGTTGACGAGCAGCTCGCCGACCCGCCCGTCGAGCGGGGCGAAGATGGTGGTGAACCCGACCTGGAGCTTCGCCGAGTCGAGGGCGGCGCGGTCCACGGCGACGGCCGCCGCGGCGGTGGCGGCGGCGGTGCGGGCGGCGTCCAGTTCCACGGCCGACGCGGCCCCGCCGACGCCGACCTTCTCCACGCGGGCGAGGTCGAGTTCCGCCCCCTTGAGCACGGCCAGGCTCTTGCCGAGCGTCGCCTCGGCGAGCTTCACCGCCGCCTCGTAGGGCCGCGGGTCGATGACGAGCAGCTTCTGATCCTTCTTGACGTACTCGCCTTCCTTGAAGTGGACCTCGGTGAGCTGCCCGCCGACCCTCGGCCGGATGGCGACGCTCGCGACGGCCTTCACGGACCCGATGGTCCGCACCTCGACCGGGACGGTCCGCTTCTCGCTGACGGCGACGGTGACGGGGGCGGGCGGGGCGTCCGGCTTCGGCGGGGGCGGCTTGGTACAACCGAGCATTAGGTGAACGACCAACACGGGCGGGAGAACTCTCATGCGGTGGCCTCGGGGCAGCCTGGGCGCGGAGTATGCCAGTAGACTATACCGAACCGCCGGCGGCATCTCACATGGATCGCGTCTTCACGATTTTCTCATCGCGAGGGACGGCCCGAAACGAAGAACGACCCCGGTTTCCCAGGGTCGTTCCGAGCGAGGCTCTCGAATGCGGAGAGGGCGGGATTCGAACCCGCGGTGCAATTTTACTCGCACGCCGCTTTAGCAAAGCGGTGCTTTCGACCACTCAGCCACCTCTCCGTCACGGCGAATCTTAGCACCGGAACGCGCCGCCGACAATAGAACGGCGACCGCCTCTTGCCGGGACCGGGGCCAACCCGAATCTTATCCCGCACGGCCGTCCCCTCTCCCGTCCCCCGGCCGACCCGCGAGACCCGCCATGTCCACCCCGCCGGAAGCGTTCCAGCCGTTCGTCCCCGCGTCCGCGTCGCCCAAAGAGTTCACCCTCACGCCGATCCTCGTCGGCACGCTCCTCGGCATCGTGTTCGGGGCGTCGTCCGTCTACCTCGTCCTCAAGGTCGGGTTGACCGTGTCGGCCTCGATCCCGGTCGCCGTCCTGTCCATCACCGTCTTCAAGGCGCTCTCGAAGGCGTTCAAACTGCGGACCTCGACCATCCTCGAGAACAACATCGCGCAGACGGCCGGGTCGGCCGGGGAGTCGATCGCGTTCGCCGTCGGCCTCGTCATGCCGGCGCTGCTCGTGCTCGGGTTCGACATCGACGTCGTGCGGGTCATGACCGTCGGCGTCCTCGGCGGGTTGCTCGGCATCCTCATGATGATCCCGCTCCGCCGGGCGTTCGTCGTGAAGAAGCACGGCGAACTGAAGTACCCGGAGGGGACGGCCTGCGCCGACGTGCTGATCGCCGGCGAGAAGGGCGGCTCGACGGCCCGGATGCTCTTCCTCGGGTTCGGGATGGCGTTCGCCTACCAGTGGTGCATGAACGCGTTCAAGCTCTGGAAGCCCGAGACGGAACAACCGCTCTACGACCCGGAGACCGGCAGCGGGCTGGACGGGGCGGCCGTCGGGTCCGACATGAACCCGTCGCTGCTCGGCGTCGGGTACATCATCGGGCCGCGGATCGCGAGCATCATGGTGGCCGGCGGCGTCCTCGCGTACCTCGTGTTCGTGCCGACGATCAAGTTCTTCGGCGCGAACCTGGACAAGCCGCTCGCGCCGGCGGTGTCGAAGCTCGACGACGCCGGCAAGGACGTGGGCCTCATCCGGAACATGAGCGAGGGGCAGGTCCGCAACGCGTACATCCTGTACATCGGCGCGGGGGCGGTGGCGGCGGGCGGGATCATCAGCATGTTGAAGGCGCTGCCGGTGATCTTCGGCTCCGTGGTGGCCGGGTTCCGGGACATGCGGGCCGGCGGCGGGGCCGCCGGCGGCCTCCGGACCGAGCGGGACCTGCCGATGTCGGTCGTCCTCGCGGGCAGCCTCGGCCTCGTGTTCGCGCTCGCGGTCGCCCCGTCCCTCGGCCTCGGGCTGAACGCCACCGGCATCGCCGGGGCGCTGCTGATCCTCGTCTTCGGGTTCCTGTTCGTCACCGTCTCTAGCCGGCTGACGGGCGAGATCGGGTCGTCCTCGAACCCGATCTCCGGCATGACGGTCGCGACGCTCCTGCTGACCTGCCTGATCCTGCTCCTGCTGAACTCCCTCGGCGTCGTCGAACTCGGCAAGGGCACGAAGCTGCTCGCCCTGACGATCGCCGGCGTCGTCTGCGTGGCGTGTAGCAACGGCGGGACCACGTCGCAGGCGCTCAAGACCGGGCACCTCGTCGGCGCGACGCCGCTGTACCAGCAGTACGCGATCCTCATCGGGTCGCTCGCGTCCGCCGTGGCCATCGGGTTCGTCCTCTTGCTGCTGAACCAGGCCGGCACGGTGTACACCAAGAAGGGGCTGCCGCCGGTGACGGTGGACGTGGCGAAGCTGACCGCGACCGACAAGGTGAAGACGGGCCAGTACGCGGACGACCCGGCCGAGTACTTCGTGCTGGTGGTCGGCAAGCGGGAGAAGGTCGATCCGGCCCTCGTCGTCGGCGGCGCACCGGAAGCGGCGAAGATGACGCCCGGCCGGTTCCTGGTAAACGCCGCCGGCCAGATCGTCTACCGGTGCGACCCGGCCGTGAACGGCGACCTGAAGGAGCAGGACGACGGCACGAAGGTCGAGTACAAGTACGACGCGCCGAAGACGGAGCTGATCGCCCTCATCATCGACGGCATTCTCGACCGCAACCTGCCGTGGAACCTCGTCGTCCTCGGCGTGCTGATCGCCGTGACGCTGGAACTCGCCGGCGTCCCGTCGCTGCCGTTCGCCGTCGGCGTCTACCTGCCGCTCGCCGCGTCGGTGCCGATCTTCATCGGCGGCCTGGTCCGGTGGGCGGCCGACCAGGCCCGGCGGAACACGGACGACGGCGACTCCAGCCCCGGCGTGCTGCTCGGGTCCGGGTACATCGCGGGGGCGGCCATCGCCCAGGTGATCGTCGCGTTCCTGGAGTTCTGGCCGGCGATCCCGAAGGCGCTCGACCTGCGGTCGCTCGTGGAGAAGGTGCAGATTAACGGCGTGGCATGGAACGACAGCAACGTGCCGAGCGTCGTCATGTTCGGGGCGCTGGCCGTCGTCCTGTTCGTCGTCGGGACGGAGCGGTTGGCGAAGAAGAAGGCGAACGGCACGGCGTAAGCGTGCCGGTACTTGTACACCACCGGCACGCTTACGCCGTGCCGTTCGCCTTAGAACCGCGGCGGTTCCTTGCGGACCAGCTCGTTCGAGAAGTCGAGCGAGTCGAGCGTCCCGGCGTCCGTCCAGTAGCCGTCGAGCTGGAAGCACCCCATGCGGCCCTGGCGGATGTAGTGGTTGTTCACGTCCGTGATCTCCAGCTCGCCGCGGCCGGACGGCTTGAGCGTCTTGATGATCCCGAACACGTCCGGCGGGTAGATGTAAATCCCGACCACTGCCCAGTCGCTCTTCGGGTTCACCTTCGGCTTCTCCTCGATGCCGACGACCGTGTCCCCGTGCAACTCGGCCACCCCGTACCGGCCGGGGTCCGGGACCTGCTTCAACCCGATCCACGCCCAGTCCGGGCGGGAATTGGCCTTCTCCAAGAGCGGGACGAGCGGGTCGCGGAAGATGTTGTCGCCGAGCAGCACGCACGCCCGGCTGCCCATGCAGAAGTGCTCCGCCAGCCCGAGCGCCTGCGCGATGCCGCCGGCCTCGTCCTGGACGCGGTACGTCAGCCGGCAGTTGTGGTCCTTGCCGCTGCCGAGCAACTCGACGAAGTCACCCATGTGCTCAGTGCCGGAGACGAGCAGGATGTCCTGCAGGCCCGCGCCGGTGAGCTTCTTCAGCGGGTGGTAGACCATCGGCCACGCCCCGACGGGCAGCAGGTGCTTGTTCGTCACCTTCGTGAGTTCGCCCATGCGGGTTCCCTTCCCCCCCGCCAGGATGACGCCGCGAATGGACATGTGGACTCTCCGATCGAATGGTTTTGGTTTTTCGCCGCGGAGCGGCCGGCGGGTACAGCCTGGGGCGGAAGCCCCAGGTCGCGACCACCCCGGTCTTCGCCCCGTAGGGGCCGACGCCGGCCGCTCCGCGGCGGGGATTGGTTCACTCGGTCCTGGGGCTTCCGCCCCAGGCTGTACCCGCCGGCCGCTCCGCGGCGAAGACCACGAGCTACTTCAACTTCCCGTACTGCTTCTCGTAGTAGCTCAGGTAGTCCTTGTTCTTGATGCCGGTGATCCAGTCGCCGTTGGCCTTGTACCAGTCGATCGTTTCCTGCAGCCCGCGGTCGAACGAAACCTGCGGGGACCAGCCGAGTTCGCGCTCGGCCTTCGAGCAGTCGATGGCGTACCGGCGGTCGTGGCCGGGGCGGTCGGCGACGTACCGGATCAGGTCGTCGCCCTTGCCGAGCAGCTTCAAAAGCAGCTTCGTGATCTCGATGTTCGGCTTCTCGCACCGGCCGCCGAAGTTGTAGACCTCGCCGCTCTTCCCGGCCCGCCACGCGGCCTCGACGCCGCGGCAGTGGTCGAGGACGTGAATCCAGTCGCGGATTTGCATCCCGTCGCCGTACACCGGGACCGGCTGGTCGGTCATCAGGTTCGTCACGAACAGCGGGATGAGCTTCTCCGGGAACTGGTACGGGCCGTAGTTGTTGGAACACCGCGTCGTCACGGCGTGCAGGCCGAACGTGTGCTGGTACGCCTTCACCAACAGGTCGGACGCCGCCTTGCTCGCCGAGTACGGGCTGCTCGGGTCGAGCGGCGTCGTCTCGGTGAACAGCCCGGTCGGGCCGAGGCTGCCGTACACCTCGTCGGTGCTGACCTGGACGTACTTCTGGGCCTTGAACTCGCGGGCGGCGTCGAGGAGGATTTGCGTGCCGATCACGTTCGTCTTCACGAACGGGCCGCTGTCCTGGATGCTGCGGTCCACGTGACTTTCCGCGGCGAAGTGGATCACGTCCGTCACGCCGAGGCTCATGGCGGCCCGCACGTCGTCCCGGCTCGTCACGTCACCCTTGAGGAACTTGTAGTTCGGGTTATTCGCCACGTCCTTGAGGTTGGCGAGGTTCCCGGCGTAGGTGAGCGCGTCGAAGTTGATGATGGTGCAGTCCGGGTCGGTCGCCAGGAGGTGGCGGACGAAGTTGCTCCCGATGAACCCACAACCACCCGTGACCAACAGCGTCGGCATGACGATTCCCGTGCGAGCGAGGCCGGATTCCTTCCCGCCGGTTTACGGCCGGGGGCGCGGCGCGTCAAACCTTAACCGGAACCGTCACTCGCCGAGAAGCCGAATTTGCACGTTCCGGAAGTCGATGTGCCCCCAGTGGACCTTGAGGGCGATGGGGCCTTTCGGGCGGCCGATTGCGGGGACGGCCTTCCGCACCTCGTCCGACACGGCGTTGAGATCGACCTCGACCATCCGCGTGCCGTTGAGATCGACCTGGACGACCTGCCCCTGGGAAAGGATACGCAAGTTGTTCCACTCCCCGATCAGCTTATTTCTCTTCTCGGTCGTGCCCTTCACGTTATAGATCGAGCCGGTCTCGAAGTTCGCCCCGATGGGCCGGCCGTGGACCTTCGGGAAGTTCTCGTCGTCGCCGACGTTGACCTCGATGCCATCGACCCTGGTGTCGAGGTCCCGGCAGCGGAACATCACGCTCGTGTGGCCGCCCTCACTCCGCCAGCGGTAGTCGAGCTTCAACTCGAAGTCGCCGTACTCCCGGTCCGACAGCAGCACGTCATCGACCTTGTCCGGCTTGCCGCGGAGCACGCCGTCCTCCCACCACCAGGCGTCCGCCGAACTCCCCCGCGCCGGGGTCCACCCGGCGAGGCTGCCCGGCGAAAACAAGGGATACCACGTGTCGTCCGTTCGGGCCTTCTTCGCCACCGGCGGCGTCACCTTCGCCACGGGTGCCGCCTTCGGCAGAGCCTTTTTCGGGGGCGGGGCCGGGGCGGAGCTGGCCGACTTCGGCAGGAGCGGGATGTTCAACACGAACGGAAGCGCCACGAGCACGGCGGCGAGAGCGACCAGCCCGAGGTAGAGCGGCCGCCGGTCCGGTTGCCGCGGCCGCACCGCCCGCCGGGGGGCGGGCGTCGGCCGCTCGACGATCTCCGGCCACCCCTCGATCAACCCGTCCGTCGCCGTCGTGTCGATGGAGAACAGCGTCTCGATGGCGATGAGTTCCTGGATCACCGCGTCGGCCGACGGGGGCCGGTCGGCCGGGTTCTTCTCCAAGAGGTGATGGGTCAGCCGGGCGAGCCGGGCGGATACGTCCGGTTGAACCTCCGTCACCGGCCGGGCGGGGGTGGACCGGATCGCGGTCAGCACGTCGCGGATCGACCCGCCCTGGAACGGCCGCTCCCCGGCGAGCATCTCGTACAGCACGACGCCGAGGCTGAACAGGTCGCTGCGGTGGTCGATGGCCTCAGCGCCGACCTGCTCCGGGGCCATGTACGCCGGGGTCCCGGTCAGCCCCTCGACCGGCTCGACCAGGTCCGCCGGCCGGAGGGCGAGGCCGAAGTCGAGCAGCTTCACCCGGCCGGTGCGGGCGTCCAGCCAGACGTTCTCCGGCTTCACGTCCCGGTGGACGAGCTTGGCGGCGTGGACGGCCCGCAGCCCGGTGGCGATCTCGCGGGCCACCCGCGCGGCCGTCGTCTGCGGCACGGCCTTGCCCTGTGTCTGGTGTTGCAACGAGCAGCCGGTGAGTAGCTCCATCGTCAGGAACGGCAGCCCCTCGGCCTCGTGGACCTGGTAGATGGTGACGACGTGGTCGTCCACGATGGCCGCGGCCGCCCGCCCTTCGGCGAGGAACCGGTCCATCGCCCGCGCGTTCGCCGCGTACCGGGGCTTCAAAACTTTGAGGGCGACGGTCCGTTCGAGCCGGGGGTCCACGGCCTCGTACACGAGGCCCATGCCGCCGCTACCGATCTGGCGGACGACGCGATACCCGGCGAAGCACCCGATGTCCCCGACCTCGATGGGGGGCGCCAGCGGGATGTCGAGCTTCGTCGCCGACAGGCCGGCGAGCGTGTCGCACGTCACCTCGTCGGGGGCCGTGATGCGGTTCGGGTCCGGCATGGGTCTCGCGATCCCTGCGGGCGGGTTGGCAGTGAATATCTTAGCAAAATGGGAACGCGGGTTGAAACCGCAAAAAGACAGTCGAATCCGGCCGCGGAAGCTTGGGGACGGTTCGCATCGGCGGCGGGATTTTCCCCGGTTCCGCGAATCCGACTGGATTCCGCGTCAACGTCAGTTATAATCCCATTGTCAACCGGACCAATGGTCCCTAAAGTACCGTCGAAGTCGCACGTTATCCGGCACTTGCCGAAACTGAAGACCTAAACCCTCTCAGTTGACCCGCTGACTAAACCCAGCACCGACGCAAGTGATGACCTTCGCCGCGTTCCTTCGCCAATGACTGGACGATGAACTCCCGACGAAACCCGACCCCGCGGCCGACTTCGGCTTGTGGGCCGGCCGTGCGACGTGATAGAACGAGATTCGTTCGAGTAATTCTGAGCGTATCGTTCGACTAGTACGGGCGACGGATCGCCGACCTGTCGGAACCGGCCTCGACGTGCGAGGCCGCCGTCCCGCCCCGATCTAGTTCCCAGTACCTTTTTGTCCCGGGCGCGGCCGTCCGGGGTTGCCCTGTTTCGACCGTGACGTTTCAAATCAGAGGATTAGCCATGCCCGACGCCAAGAGCGTCGAAGGGTCGCAACGACCCGTCGTCCGCAAGCGCGTGCTGCGGAAGCCCGGTGAGCCGGCGGCCCCCACGTCGCAACCCGCCGCCCCGGAATCGACCGCGTTCCCCCCGATCCCGGTGGCCGAGGCCCCGAAGGCCGAGGTTCCCCCGCCGCAACCCGCCCCGGCCCCCGCGCCCGCCCCGCGGCCCGTGCCGCAGCAGCGGACGCAAGGCCCGAACCCGGCGATGCGGGACCGCATGGACCGGGCCGACCGCGACTACCACCAGGACCGCGGCGGCGACCGCCAACAGGAACGCCCGGCCCGCGGGACCGGCCCGGCCGTGAAGCTCGACGACCTGTACCGGATGCCGATGCCGAAGCTGTTCGCCCTCGCCGAGAGCGAGGGGATGCGGGAGCACACCGGCATGAGCCGGGCGCAGCTGATCGTCGGCATCGTCCGCCGGCAGATCGAGCGGGGCGAAGTCGTCCGCGGGTCCGGCACGCTGGAAGTGCTACCCGACGGCTACGGGTTCCTCCGCAGCGCCGCCCACAACTACCTGTCCAGCCCGGAAGACATCTACGTGTCGCCGAGCCAGATCCGCCGGATGAGCCTGCGGACCGGGTACGTGGTCGAAGGCCCGATCCGCCTGCCGATCGAGAACCAGGACAACTTCGCCCTGATGCAGATCGAGCTCGTCAACGGCAAGCCGGGCGACGAGACGGCGACGATCACCAGCTTCGCCGACCTGACGCCGCTGCACCCGAACAAGCGGCTGACGCTCGAAACCACGCCGGACGAGCTGTCGATGCGGATCGTGGACCTCATCACGCCCATCGGCAAGGGGCAGCGCGGCCTCATCGTCGCCCCGCCCCGGACCGGCAAGACGATCCTGCTCTCGAAGATGGCCAACGCCATTCTGAAGAACCACCCCGAAGCCTACGTCTTCGTTCTTCTGGTCGATGAACGACCCGAAGAAGTGACGGAAATGCAACGGCTCGTCCAAGGCACCAACGCCGAGGTCGTGGCCAGCACCTTCGACGAACCGCCCGAGGAACATATTCACGTGGCCGAAGTCGTCCTGGAGAAGGCCAAGCGGATGGTGGAACTGAAGAAGGACGTGGTCATCCTTCTGGACAGCATCACCCGCCTGGCCCGCGCCCACAACACGGAGGCCGGGCCGGGCGGGAAGTTGCTCTCGGGGGGCCTCGACAGCAACGCGATGCAGAAGCCGAAGAACTTCTTCGGCGCGGCCCGGAACGTCGAGGAGGGCGGCAGCCTGACGATCCTGGCGACGGCGCTGATCGACACCGGCAGCCGGATGGACGACGTGATCTTCGAGGAGTTCAAGGGCACGGGCAACATGGAACTGCACCTCGACCGGCGGCTGGTCGAGAAGCGGGTCTACCCGGCGATCGACGTGAACCGCAGCGGCACGCGGAAGGAAGACCTGCTGCTGCACCCGGAGGAGCTTTCCCGCATCGCGATGCTCCGCCGCGTGCTGGCCGACATGCACCCGACGGAGGCGATGGAGTTGCTGGTGAACCGCGCCCGGAAGTCGAAGAGCAACACCGAGTTCCTGTTGGCGATGAACCTGAACTGACGCGACGACGACTCGCGGCAAGCGCCACCCCCGACCGCGGACATATCCGCGCGGGGGTGGTTGTGTTTTGTGGCGCGGTGCTTCTCGATCTGGTGTTGAACAAGTCGTGATGCTACCCTGGCCGCCGGAGGACATTCCTATGACGACTGCGACGCTGCCCGCCGCCCGCCCGGCCCACGGCCCAGTGCCCGCGCAAACGCCGGGGCAGAAGCTCTGGACGGTCGAGCAATTCCATTACCTCGGCGACCTCGGCGTCTTCGAGGGCCGGCGGGCCATGCTCATCGACGGCGAAATCCTGGAGGAAGGCCCGATGAACCCGCCCCACGCCATCGCCGCCACGAAGACCGAGGACGCGGTTCGCGATGCGTTCGGCAAGGGGTGGCACGTCCGCGCGTCCAAGCCGTTGGTTCTCGGCCTAGACATCGACCCGGAACCCGATGTCGCGGTTGTTCCAGGTCGCCCTGGGGATTACACGTCGCACCCCACGACGGCCCCCCTAGTCATCGAAGTCAGCGACACGTCGCTGAGTTACGACACGACGCAGAAGCTCGGCCTCTACGCCGCGGCCGGCATTCGAGACTATTGGGTGCTGGACATCAACGGCCGACAGCTCCTTGTCTTCCGCGACCCCGTGACTGATCCGGCTGCCGCTCGCGGCCACCGATACGCCACCGTGCAGACGTTCGGCCCCGCCGATTCCGTCGCGCCGCTCGCCGTCCCGACCGCCACGCTCCGCGTCGCGGACCTGCTGCCCTGAGGTACGGAGGTTTTGGCGATTAGCCGGTCAACCAGTCCAGCACTAGGCAACCGGCATGATGATGGTGTCCGGCCCGAAGGTGTTTGAGAACAAGTTTGTTCTCGAATCCCATTTCTTCCAAGGCGTCCGCCAGAGCGTACAACCCGTCCAAGGATCCGGACGACGCGATGCCGCGGGCCAACGACCGGCTTGTCCGCGCCGGTAGGGTTTGGAGTTCCTCGGCGGCCCCTTCGAGGAACTCCGTGCCGTCCCCGTCGGAACGGTACACGCACGTCGGGTTGAAGGCAAAGCCGTGCGGCAACCAACACTCGGTTTGCTCGCCGCCGACCGCGTGCCTTCGGGGGCAAAGCCAGTTCATCGACTTCATTTCCGCCGTGGGGCCGCAACACCCGGTCATGCTCTTGGCGTCCTGATCGTGCTGACCGGTCAGCACATCCTGAGTGTGAATCACAAACACGCCCGGCTCGAATCCGTCTTCGCCCGGCGAAATCACATACGTCCCTTGCGCGACGTAGGGCTGACTGTCACCGACGGCTACGCGGGTTCGACTCGCGAGTTCTACGGGCCGACAAAGTGCCATGTGACAGCGTCGGCAGCGAAACTCCACACGGGCTGTCAACACGGTCGTTCCCCTCACGGCAAGAGTGCCAACAGTTTACCGGATTCTCCCCTTCGTCGATTCACTCCCCGCTCGCGTTCCTAAAATAGCTGATGAACTCCCACGCCGCCCGCACGTCGGGTTGACGCCGTTTCGCGTTCCGCGTCACAATGCCCGACTTCCCGGCCCCTCGGACAAAGACGACATGCTGATTCGCGCGTTAGCGATTGCCCTGATTCTCGGTTCCACACTCATCGGGTGCGGGCCGCAGGACGACATCCAGACGTACAAGGTTCCGAAGCCGGTGGACGTGCCGCTGGAGGAGCTCACCGGCGACTACCAAATCCTCGGCGGCATGTTCCCGGACGACGACCCGGCGTGGTTCTTCAAGTTCCCCGGCAAGGCGAGCGACCTCGCCCCCTACGCGGCCGACTTCGAGAAGATGCTGGCGACCGTCCGGTTCCCGAACGGGCTGAAGAACCAGCCGACGTGGGACACGCCGAAGGGCTGGGAGGTCGGCGAGGGCCGCGGCGAGATCGTACTAGCAACGGTCTACCCGGACCCCAAGAACAAGCAGCTCGAAGTCTCGCTCTCGTCGTCCCGCGGCGGGGCGTTCGGCAACGTCAAGCGGTGGGCCGGGCAGCTCGGCCAGGAGAAGTTCAACCCCGGCTACCTCGCCAAGTACAGCAAGCCGGTGGCGGCCGACAAGGTGGCCGGCGCGTTCGTGTCGCTCCGCGGCCCGAAGGCCCCGCCGCCGCCCGGCGGCGGCCCCATGATGATGGGCAAGCCGCACCCCTAACCGCACTCCCCACGACCGAGGCTTCGGTATTTCCATGTCCGCTCCCGACGAAACGACGGCCCCGCAGACGCCGGCCTGGGACCAGGTGAAGAAGGTCCTGAAGCCGCTGGCGTCGTTGCAACTGACGGTCGTGCTGTTCGCGCTCGCGATGGTGCTCGTCTTCTTCGGCACGCTCGCGCAGATGAACGACGGCATCTGGACGGTCGTGGACCAGTACTTCTGGTCGATGGTCGTGTGGATTCCCTTCGACCTGATCGCGAAGTTCGGGCACGTCTTCTTCTTCCTGCCGACGAGCGTTCACCTGCCCGGCTCGTTCCCGTTCCCGGCCGGCAAGCTCCTCGGGTTCGCCATGCTTGTGAACCTGACGGCCGCGCACCTCGTGCGGTTCCGCGTCACCTGGAGGCGGGCCGGCATCCTCGTCATCCACGCCGGGCTGATCCTCCTGTTCGTCGGCGAGGCGATCACCCGCGAGGCGCAGGTCGAGCAGCGGATGATTATCGACGAAGGGAAGTCGGTCAACTTCGCGGAGAACAACCGGAAGTACGAACTCGCGTTCGTCCGGAGCGAGCCGGACGGCGACGTGGTCACGGCGGTGCCACAGTCGCGGCTCGTCCCCGGCGAGCGCGTCAGCCACCCGGACCTGCCCTACGATCTGGAAACACTGGAGTACATGGACAACTCCGAACTCGGCAACCCGACCGGCGACAACCGGGCGACGGCCGGGGCCGGCACGGAGGTGATCGCGAAGAAGCTGCCCCAGGTGTCCGGCGTGGACACCAGCCAGCGGGACGACGTGCCGAGCGTCTACGTCCGGTTCCTCGACAAGGCGACCGGCGCGGACAAGGGCACGTACCTATTCTCCAAGTTCCTGAAGGCCGAGCCGCTGACCGTCGGCGACGCGAAGCTGACCGCCATCCTGCGGAACGTCCGGTACTACAAGCCGTTCACGATCCACCTCGTGGACTTCCGGCACGACAAGTACACGGGGACGGAAAGCCCGAAGAACTACTCCAGCGACATCCGGCTGATCGACCCGGAACAGGGCATCGACCGGACGCAGCGGATCGCGATGAACGAGCCGCTCCGCCACCGGGGGGAGGCGTTCTACCAGCACAGCTTCGACCGCGCGACCGAGTCGTACACCGTCCTGCAGGTCGTGCGGAACCCCGGCTGGATGATCCCGTACGTCTCGTGCGTGATGGTCGGCCTCGGCATGGCGGTCCACTTCGGCATGATGCTGGTGGCGTTCCTGCGGAAGCAGCGGGACCGCGGCGGGCTGTCGCTCGTCGCCCCGTCGGTCACCGCGCAGACGACGGACCCCTACGTGAAGTGGGTTCCGTGGGCCGTCCTCGGCCTCGCGGCACTTTACCTCCTGGCCCACGCCGGGCGGATGTACCCGCCGAAGGAGCCGTACAACTTCGTCGCCGCGTCGAGCATTCCCGTGATCGACGGCGGACGGGTGAAGCCGCTCGACACGTTCGCCCGCGTCAACCTCCGGGTCATCAGCGGCCGGGAGACGGTCAAGGACGCCGACGGCGACACGGTGCCGGCGATCAAGTGGTTCTTCGACCTCGTGAAGGCCGGCCAGGGGTTCGGCCGCGGCCCCGCCTCGAAGTACAAGTTCATCAAGATCGACAACGACCAGGTGCTCGCCACGCTCAAGCTCGAGCCGCGGTCCGGGTTCCTTTATTCCATCAGTGAACTTGGCGCGGAGGTGCAGAAACTCGGCAAGGACGCGCAGGCGGCGAAGAACAAGAAGCGGAACAATCAGCCGATCGACCTGTACGAGGCGAAGGCTATCGAGACGGCCGACCGGCTGAACCTGCTCGTCGCCATCAACCAGATGTCTGTGCCGCTCGTCGCCCCGTCGCCGACGAACGCGGAGGACTACGTTCCCCTGCCGGACGCGCTCGAGACGCTCCGCGAGGAGTCGCTAAAGCGGGTGCTGCCGAAGTTCGACCTCCCGCTGAGTACGGACACGGAGAAACTGCCGAAGGAGCAGCAGGACAAGCTCGCCGGGCCGTTCGCCGAGACGATGGCCGCGGTCGAGGCGGAGAACCCGGCCGTCGCGTTCTGGGCGAAACTGTTCAAGGCGTACTCCCGCGAGAAGCCGGACGAGTTCAACCAGATTCTCGCGGAGAACGCCGACAAGCTGACGCTTCAGGGCGCGACACCGGCGAAGATGAAGCTCGAAACGTTCTACAACGCCTTCGCCCCGTTCTACGAGTGCATCGGCCTGTACGTCGGGGTCATCCTCCTGTGCATCGCGAGCTGGTTCGGCCACGCCGAGGCGTTCCGCAAGTCCGCGTTCTGGCTCATGGTCCTCACCGCCGTCATCCACGGGGCGGCGCTCATCGCCCGGATGTCGATCCAGGACCGGTGGCTCGTGTTCGTGACGAACCTCTACTCGTCCGCCATCTTCATCGGGTTCGGGTGCGTCGTCCTCGGCCTGCTACTGGAGAGGGTCTACCCCATCGGCATCGGCAACCTGATCGGTGCGATCCTCGGTGTGCTGACGACGATCGTGTCGCACCAGATCGGGGCCGGCGGCGACACGCTGGAGATGATGCAGGCCGTGCTCGACACGAACTTCTGGCTGGCCACGCACGTCACCTGCGTGACGTTCGGGTACACGGCCACGTTCGTGGCCGGGGCGATCGGGATCGCCTACGTCATCGCCGGGCTGTTCACGCGGGCGGTCACCCCGGAGCTGAACAAGACGTTCAACAACATGCTCTACGGCGTGGTCGCGTTCGCCACGCTGCTCAGCTTCGTCGGCACGGTCCTCGGCGGCATCTGGGCCGACCAGTCGTGGGGCCGGTTCTGGGGCTGGGACCCGAAGGAGAACGGGGCCGTGCTGATCGTGATCTGGAACGCGCTCATCCTGCACGCCCGATGGGCCGGGCTGGTGAAGACGCGGGGGATCGCGCTGTTGGCGATTGCCGGGAACATGGTGACGGTGTGGAGTTGGTTCGGCACGAACCAACTCGGCATCGGGCTGCACGCCTACGGGTTCGACAACACGCTGGCGATGGTCTGCACCGGCCTGTGGGTGTCGCACGCGATGCTCGTCGGCCTCGGCCTCGTGCCCCTGGAGCACTGGCTGAGCTTCATGCCGAAGGACGGGGCGGCGACCGTGACGGCGACGACGAACCGGGTGTCCGTCGCGGCGGCCACGCCGGAGCCGGCGGCCAACGGCAACGGGCCGCAAGCCGGGAAGAAGGCGAAGAAGAGACGGTAACGCCCGACGAGTCGTTCGTACAGACGGCCGGGGCGCGAGGGCAATTGGTTCCCGCGCCCCGGCCGTCTGTACGAATTTACATTGTACGTGTCGCGTCAACCCAGGTGGCGATTCCGCCACGGGGGGCCACCCGTGGCGGTGGCGGCGGTGGCGGTGTCGCCTGTCATTCCGGCAGGCTCAGGCCGGCTGGGCACACGTCGGCACGGCCGGGGACCGTAACGGCCGCCGCGGCTTCTTCTGGGGCAAGGCCCCGGTCGGCTCGGGGCTGCTGAGCGTGTACGACACGCACTTCGGGCACGGCCGCGACTCGATCGCCTCCCGCTCCGCTTCGGACCACGTCCCGGCCAACGTCCAACTGTGCGCGCACGCGGCACACGAAACCGTCCATGTGGGCTTCACGGGTCACCTGGATATTTTGGTTTGATCGTCGGCGGGGTCACCCGACGGCGGACGTTGACGTGGACCTGGGCAACTGGGGCCGACCTGGGTTCGGGGTCAGTACTGGGGCCGCTTGTCGGCCGCCGGGAACCCCCGGTAGCCGCGTGCGACCCACACCTTCCAACCGCCGACCGTCACTCCGTTTTCCCGGTATTCCACGCGGTAGGGTCCGTCGCGTCGCTCGAACACCGCGTCCATGTCGGGCATCTTCTCGCCGACGTACACGAACGTCCGCCCCGCGAAGGCTTGCGCGTCGGCCACCGGGTTCGGCCGCCAAACGTCGTACTGGCTGAACCGGTCGCTGAGGGCGACCCCGAACGTGTAAACTTGAGGGTTTCCGGCACAATAGAACGCGAGTTCGCCGGGCACATTCCACGTCATCGTCCCGATCAGCGGCCCTTGCCCATCTTCCCGCCGGACTTGCTCCCGCAGCTCGTCCACCGCGGCGGCGAGGTGCTTCCACCCGCGGAGCCGGGCCGTCGGGTCGAGGTTGCGGACCGGGGCGAGGCGATCATCTGTTGGTTCTGGGGCCAGGCTTGCGAAGACGGGCAGGGCCAACTGCGGAAACCGCGTGACGACGCCGAGCGCGACGCAAAGCGTCGTGCCGAGGACGAGGCAGCCGAGGACGAGGCGGCGGTAAGCGACGGACGGCGACCGCAGTTGGTCGGCGAGCCACGCCACGCAGAGGACGAACCCCGGCAAGTACGCGACGCCGGGCCAGTTCGGTTGCACCTTTACCCGCAGCGAGAACGGCACGAGCAGCAGCACGAGCGGCACCGAGGTCCACCACAGGAACGCGAACGGCCGGGAAGTTTTCCCCGGTCGGTACGCCCACGCCGCGGCCGCCCAGACGCAGAACCAGTAGCCGGCGAGGACGCCGAATTGCCCGGCGAGGTAGTCCAGCGGGCCGAACCATTTGAACCCGATCTTCGGCCCGGTGGCGAACCCGGCCTGCCCGAACAGGTGGCGGACGCCGAGCCAGTCGTGGGCCGCGTTCCAGACGACGATGGGCAGCAGGCCGAGGCCGCCGAGGAGCGTCATGGTCAGGAACCCGCGGCGCGGGAACGGCCGGCGGTCGGCGAGCAGGAACAGCCCGACGAGCGGCGGGAACGCGAGCATGGTGTACTTCGTCAGCGTGCCGACCGCGACGGCGAAGCCGGCCAGGAGCCAGGCCCGACGGTCGCCGTCGAAGATCGCGCGGCGGGCGAACACGAGGGCCCACGCCCAACAACAGAGGAACGGGGCGTCGATGGTCATGAGGACGGCCCCGGCGCAGATCGGCGGCAGCGTGATTGCAAACGCGACGACGGCGAGACCCAACTTGTCGGTACCGAGGGACCGGCGGGCGAGCGCGAACAGCGCCATCAGCGCGAGCGCGTTGCAAACGACGGCCGGCAGCCGGACGGCGAAGGTCGTGTCGCCGAGCAGGGCGCAACTGCCGCGGATGATCCACGCGACGAGCGGCCCCTTGCTGTAGTAGCTCCAATCGAGGCGGCGGGACCAGTCCCAGTAGTGCGCCTCATCCGGCGAGAGGTCGAGCGGCGAGACGAGCAGGTAAAGGGCGTTGACGATCGCGAACGCAAGGATGACGAGGTAAGCAACAGCAGCGGACGACGGCCGGAGGCAGACCGGCGTTCGCGGACGAATCGCAACCGCGTTGAGGGTGGGCATCCTGCCATGGTCCGCGGAGAAAGGCCCCATCTAACTCGGTGACGACGCCGAACGTCAAGGGGAAGTGGCGAGCCGAGCGGCGTCAGCCGCCGGGTAAGTGGCACTCACCCGGCGGTTGACGCCGCTCGGCTCGCCAGGGCGGTCGCCGGCCGCCACCCCAGCATGACGAATGCCAAGCCGCCGAGGACCAGGAACACGTATCCCGCCGGGTTCACCGCACTCGGCAAGACGAATGGCAGCCACAACACGGAACACTCCGGCACGTACCAGAGCACGAACTCGGTCTGGTAGTTCTCGCCGACGAACGCGGCCATCAATCCCGGCCCGAACGCGAACCCGCTCGCCCCAACCCAACACGACAGCACGACCGCCAGCAGCACGAGCAGCTTCTTGCCGCGGCCGCCGTCCGGCGCGGCGGACAGCTTCGCGAGGACCAGCGACGCCGGCAGCGACGCGAACAGCAACATCCGCGGCCCCCACGCGAGGCCGCCGTACCACGCCCACCACTTCGCGTACACCAGCAACAGACCGACCGTGAACGCGACCCACATCCGCACGATCAGCCGCCCGCGGTCTTCCATCGCACACGGCAGGAACAGCCCCGGCGTGAAGAAGACGAGGCCCTTGCCGAACGAGAACAGCAACGACAGCACGCCGAAGAAGAACGGGTAGCTGAACCCCGGCCGGCCGGAGAACGGCAGCACCGTCGGCACGCCGGCGTCGTTCTCGTACCCCGTCGCGAACGGCGACCCGCGGGCCAACCAGTTCTCGCCGAGGATCACCGCGGCCACGGCCGGCAGCACGATTAGCGCAGAGAATCGGCGTTCGTGCCGGCAGTACACGGCGACCGCGAGCGCCAGGCCCACGGCCGTCGCCGGGGTGTTCGCCACGCCGAGCGCGACGAGCGGCCAGCCCCACCACGCCCGCCGTGCGACGACCCCGGCCGTACCGACCGCGACCGTCATCGCCGTGAACGTCTCGCCGAAGTAGTTCAACGTGTTCGCCGGGAACATCGAACCGACGACGAGTAGCAACAGGAATCGACTGCGAACGTCGTCGGGAAGGATCGGCCGAAGCAGTCGGGAAAGGGCCAGCACGCCGACGACGAAGAGGAGCCAGTTGTATTGGACGAGGATCATCTCCCCCGTCCCGAACGTCCGGTCGAGCAGCAGCAGCGGGGCGGAAAAGACCGGGCCGACGTGCGAGAACTTCGGGGCGGCGGACGAGCCGCGATCCACGACGTTTCGCAAGTTGTCGTACCGCACGCGGCCGTCGCTCTCGACCGCCTTCGGACCGAACACCATCACCGCGAGCGCGAGGACGACGACCGCCCTCACTTCTTCGCCTTCGCGACCGCCAGGTGAACCTTCGCCACGTCCCACATGTAATGGCTGATGACGTACTTCTCGACGGCCGGCGTCAGGTGCTCGATCACCTTCTTGGTGTCACCCTCGGCCTCGTACCACAGGGCGACGTAGAGGTGGCCGTAGAACCGGGCCTCCTTCCCAGCCTCCGTCTTCGCGTCCACTTTTTCCGCGGCCGCCGTCACGTCCTCCGGCTTCAGCTTCCCGGCGTACAGCTTTTGAATTTCGGCCATCGGCACGCGGGCGTCCTTCGTCACGTCGATCAGTTCCTTCGCCGCCTTCTCCTTGCCGATCACCTTCACGTTGCACAGGTAGTGCCAGACGGCGTTCTCCACGTCCTGCGGGTTGACCGTCTTGTGCGTCTCGAACTGCTTGACGCCCTCCTTGTGCTTCCCGGCGTAGTAGTACGCGATGCCCCGCCGCCAGTGGTCCGGCTCGAACTTCGGGTTCGCCTTCAGGAACGTGTCGAAGTCGGCGATGGCTTCCGCGAACTTGCCGAGCTTCAGGTACGAGTCGCCGCGGCGGTCGTACAGGAGCGGCGTGTCCGGGTCGGCCTTGATCGCGGCCGTGAACGCCTCGACGGCCTTCTCGTGCTCCCGCTTCGCGGCCAGGGCCGTCGCCTTCTGGTACAGGGCCTCCGGGTCGGTGTCGTCCGCCGCGCCGGGCACGGCGAACCCGAGGGCGAAGAGCGCGGGGAGTGCGAATCGCATGGCGAGAACCTCGCGGACATCCGGCGGGCGGGACCTACAATGGCACGCATACGTTTATCCGGAGACTACTGTATGAGCGACCGGCCGGACAAGGAACAGATGATGCGGATCGTCATGCCCGCCCTCGCGATCGCCGCGGTGATCGTGCTGATCGGCCTCCTGATCGCGAACCGGGACAACCCGGACACGTCCGGCCCCGGCGGGGCCAAGAAGGTGAACTTCGACCCGAAAACGAACCTGCCCGAGGGGCTGAAGCCGGAGGAGGTGAACGCGGACGGGCTGACGCTCGACAAGCCGTCCGACACGGCCCCGGAGTGGAAGGTCGCCCCGGACCCGGCCGACGCGGGGCTGAAGTTTTGGGACGTGAAGGAAGGGTCCGGGTTGCCCGCCCAGGCCGGCGCGACGGTCACGATCCACTACACCGGGTGGACGCTCGACGGGAAGATCTTCGACAGCAGCGTGAAGCGGAACGAGCCGACCACGTTCCCGCTCGGCGACCTCATCCCCGGCTGGCAGAAGGGCATCCCCGGCATGAAGCCGGGGGGCGTCCGCCGGCTCTACATCCCCTGGCCGATGGCCTACGGCGAACAGGGGCGGCCGCCGAGCATCCCGCCGAAGGCCGACCTGATCTTCGAGATCAAACTGTTCGCCGCCAAGTGACCCCACCCCCGTTCGGAGGTTTCGATGATTCGCACGATCACCGCGGTCGTCCTGGCGCTGGCGCTCGCCGGCGGCGCGGCGGCCGAGGACAAGAAGGCCGCCCCGAAGCTGCCGCCGCTCGACGCGAAGGAGTGGAAGGACCTCAAGGACGGCGACGGCCTCAAGGTCTGGGACGTGAAGGAGGGCAAGGGCGAGGCCGCGACGGCGTCGGCCATCGTCACCATCCACTACACCGGTTGGCTGACCGACGGGACCGTTTTCGACAGCAGCGTCCTCCGCGAGAAGAAGGCGACGTTCCCGCTCGACAACCTCATCCCCGGCTGGAAGAAGGGCATCCCCGGCATGAAGCCCGGCGGCGTCCGCCGGCTGCACATCCCGTGGAAGCTCGCCTACGGCGAGGACGGGCGGCCGCCGCGAATTCCTGCGAAGGCGGACCTCGTGTTCGAGGTCGAACTCTTCGCCGCCCTCAGCGCCCCGTCCGCGGACGCGAAGGAGTGGAAGGAACTCAAGGACGGTGACGGGATCAAGTACTGGGACGTGGCCGAGGGCAAGGGGGACGAGTGCAAGCCCGGCGCGACGGTCACGATCCACTACACCGGGTGGACGCTGGACGGGAAGATGTTCGACAGCAGCGTCACCCGCGGCGAGGCGGCCACGTTCCCGCTCGGCGACCTCATCAAGGGGTGGCAGAAGGGCATCCCCGGCATGAAGCCCGGCGGCAAGCGGCGGCTACTCATCCCATGGAAGCTCGCCTACGGCGAGGAGGGCAGCCCGCCGACCATCCCGGCGAAGGCCGACCTGATCTTCGAAGTCGAACTGTTTGAATCCAAGTAACTCTCACGCAAGGACACGGCATCATGACATTCCCCCCCATCGACGCGCCGGAGTGGAAGGACATCGGCGGCGGGCTGAAGCAGTGGGAGGTTACCGAAGGGACGGGCACGGCCGTCCCGGCCGGCGCGTCCGTGACGTGCCACTACACCGGGTGGCTGACGGACGGCAAGAAGTTCGACAGCAGCCTGGACCGCGGGCAGCCGATCACGTTCCCGCTGAACGGCGTCATCCAGGGGTGGCAGAAGGGCATCCCCGGCATGAAGCCGGGCGGCGTCCGCCGGCTGCTCATCCCTGGGGCGATGGCCTACGGCAGCCGTGGCATCCCCGGCACGATCCCGCCGAACGCGACGCTGGTGTTTGAAGTGAAGCTGGTGAAGTGAGTTGCCCGACGCGCCCACGGACGTTCGTCCGTGGGCTTTCAGCCCCTCTTTTTCTTCTCGAACTCCTCGACGGCGAGAATCTGGTCCGTCGTTTCGATCGACCCCTGCCGGAGCTGCCGCACCTTCTCGACGGCGGCGTCCGCCGTCAGCCCCTGGGCCACGAAGTAGGCGGCGAGGACCGTGCCGGTCCGCCCCTTCCCGGCGGCGCAGTGGATCGCGACCCCCAGGCCGCTCTTGTTCGCCCGCTGGACCGCGTCGAGGATCGTCTCGAACTGCCTATGGCTCGGCGCGCCCATGTCCGGGACGGGGACGTGAACGAGCATGAGGCCGGCCTCGTTGACCCACTGCCGCGGGGTCGGTGTTTCCGTGAGCGAGACGAGGACTTCGATGCCGTTGCGGCGGAGCCACTTGAGGTCGTCGGCGGAGTCCGGAAACGCGAGGGCCGCCAAGTGCGGGCGATCGACCCAACTGAACGCGGGCGGCGGCATCGGGAACCTCGCGGGGGCGGGTCGGGCTATCGTAGTCGGCCGGCCGGCCCGCGACAGGTGACGATTTCCCACAGCTCGTGCGCGAGCCGGTCGGCGGCGAGTCGCGTGTCGAGGGCGAGTCGGCGGAACTCGCCGGCGAGGCTCGGTTGTACGAGTAGCGAGGCGGCCGCCCTAACCGGCGAGACGCGACCGCCGGCCAGCAGTCGGACGAGCCGCGGCGAGAGGGCGGTGTCGGCCGCGTCCGAGACGGCCTTCACGGCGAGGAACGGCAGGTCGCGGGCGACGCAGGCGGCGCGGACGTGGGCGGCCTCCATGTCCACGACATCGGCGAAAGTTCGTTCGCGGAGGAGACGCTTCTCTTCGGGCGTGGCGACGAGCTGCGGCACGGTGAGGAGTGTGAAATCGTTGAGAACCGGATATGGCGAGCCGAGCGGCGTGAGCCGCAGGGTTGCGTCACACACCCGGCGGCTCACGCCGCTCGGCTCGCCGTCATAGAGCATCGTGCAGACGCCCACGTCGCCGACCCGTAACGCCGGGTTCAGCGCCCCGCAGAACCCGGCCGAGATCACCAGGCCCGCGGTGCCGACGCCTTCCGCCGTTCGCCGGGCATTCCCCGGCCCGACGCCGCTGACCAGAACGCGAACCGGGAGGCGGTCTCGCCGCGCGATCGCGCGAAACGGGGCCGCCTCCCGGTCGAGGGCGAAGATGACGACTACGTCAGTTGCCACTTGAGCATCTTCCAGGTGTCGCTGATCTTGCGGTTCACGCCGAGGGCGGCCGCGACCTCGTACCCGCTGTGCATCATGCAGTGCTCGCACCGCGGGTCCTTGCCGTACCCGTACTTGTCCCAATCCGTGTCGTTCATCAGTTCGTCGAAGCTCGCGTGATGGGTGTCCGTGATGAGGTAGCACGGCCCCTTCCACCCCTTCACGTTGCGGGTCGGGCTGGCCCACGCCGCACACGTCAGGTCGCGCTTCCCTTGCAGGAACTCCTTGTACACCGGCGACGTGTTCATCTTGTACTTGCGGAACAGCCCGTCCGCCTGGTTGAACTTCTCCATGATCTGTTGCCGGGTGAGGAAGATTTCCGCCGCCCCGTCCGGGTTGGTGCTGCACACGGCCGCGTACCCGTAGGCCGGGGAGAGCATGAACCCGTCCACGCCGAGCTTCGTGAGGAATGCGTACAATTCGTCGATCTCGGCCATGTCCGTTTCGCGGTAGACGGTCGTGTTCGTGCAGACCAAGTGCCCCGCCGCCTTCGCCGCCTTGATGCCTTCGACCGCCTGGTCGAACACGCCGTCGCGCTCGACGGCCAGGTCGTGCGTCTTCCGCATGCCGTCGAGGTGGACGTTGAAGAAGAACCGGCTGGTCGGCTTGAACAGGTCGAGCTTCTTCTTCAGGAACACGCCGTTCGTGCAGAGGTAGATGTGCTTCCGCCGCTGAAGGATGCCCTTCGCCAGCTCGCCAATGCCGGGGTAAATTAGCGGCTCGCCGCCGCAGATGCTGACGATCGGCGCGCCGGCCTCGTCCACGGACGCGAGGCACTCCGCGACCGACAGCTTCTGCTTGATCGTGCTCTCGTACTCGCGGATACGGCCGCACCCGGTGCAGGTCAGGTTGCACGCGTGCAGCGGCTCCAACATCATGACGAGCGGGAACCGCTTCTCGCGGCGGAGCTTCTTCTTGACCATGTACCCGGCCATGTCGGCCGTCAGGCTCAGGGGGAAACGCATGGAAGTTCCTTCAGAGGTTGGCCACTGATCGACACGGATGAAAACGGATCAGAAGAAATCATGCCTTGTTTTGATCTGTGATTTCTGTGTTCATCTGTGGCTCAAATTCCAGTACCGGCCGAGGGCCATGAGCGGGAAGTAGTGGGCGTACAGGTGGTACTTCAGGTAGAAGACCTTCGGGAAGCCCGTCCCGGTGAACGGCTCCTCGTCCCACGTCCCGTCGGCGGACTGCTCCGCGATCAGGTACTCGACCCCGGCGCGGGCCTCCGGGCCGTCTGCCTCGCCGGCGGCGAGCAGGCCGAGGAGTGCCCACGCCGTCTGCGACGGGGTCGATTCCCCCTGACCCGCGAGGGCCGGGTCGTCGTAGCTGCCGCAGGTTTCGCCCCAGCCGCCGTCGGCGTTTTGGTGTTCCTTCAGCCACCGGACGCCGCGACGGGCCATCGGGGCGGTCATGTCGAACCCGACGGCCGCGAGGCCGGCGAGCACCTGCCACGTGCCGTAGACGTAGTTCACGCCCCACCGGCCGAACCACGACCCGTCCGCCTCCTGCGTGCGGGCGATGAACCGGACCGCCGCATCGACGTGCGGCCGGCCGACGCGGTGGCCGTAGTGCGCGAGGGCTTCGAGCACGCGGGCGGTGATGTCCGGGCAGCTCGGGTCGAGCATCGCGTTGTGGTCGGCGAACGGGACCTTCGTGAGCACCTGCTTGTTGATGTTCCGGTCGAACGCGGCCCACCCGCCGTCCGAGTTCTGCATGGCGAGCAGCCAGTTGACCGCGCGGGCGGCCGCCGGCTCGGACTTC
>NZ_JCABYM010000021.1:57497-118202 GCF_059499385.1 Limnoglobus sp.
GTTCTGCATGGCGAGCAGCCAGTTGACCGCGCGGGCGGCCGCCGGCTCGGACTTCCGAAGTCCGGCTTCGACTTCGGAAGTCGGCCCCACGCGAAGACTCGCGACTTGCACCGTGTCGTTGCCGGTCGGACTTCCGAAGTCGAAGCCGGACTTCGGAAGTCGAGCCTGTTCGCGAACCTTCGCCAGCGCGATCAGCACCATCGACGTGTCGTCGGTGTCGGGGTAGAAGGCGTTCCGGTACTCGAAGAACCAGCCGCCCGGCTCGCACCGCTTCGCCGTGCGAACCCAGTCGCCGGGCGTCCGCACTTCCTTGTCCAGCAGCCACGCCACGGCCCCGGTACTCTCTGGCGAGTCGGGCGGCTGCCCCGCGTCGGTCACGCCGATGAGCGACAGGGCCGTGTCCCACACCGGCGACAGGCACGGCTGAAGGCGGAGCGTGTCGCCTCCTTCGATTTGCAGATCGTCCAGTTGCTTCATCGCCCACTGGAACTCGGGGTCTGTCTCCGGCACGCCGAGGCAGTTGAGCACGACAACGGTGTAGACCATCGGCGGGAAGATCGCGCCGAGGCCGTCGCTGTCGCGGAACCGCTCCCGCATCCACGCCACGGCCTTCCGCAGCGCCCGCCGGCGGAACGGCGTGAACCCGGTTCGCCCCGCGAACTTCAGGCACGAATCGACCTTCAGGAAGAAGTTCGCCCACGAGAACCGCCGCGGCTTGACGGCCGGTTTCCACGGCGTGGCCGGGTCTTCGAGGAACAGTTCGCGGATGCCGAGCGACTCCGGCAGGTCGCGGAGCGGGCGGTACGCGTTCACCACGGCCAGCGGCACGACGATGGTGCGGCTCCACGCCGACATTGCGTAGATGTTGAAGTAGAACCACCGCGGCAGAAGTACCATCTCGACCGGTACGGTCGGGCAGTTCTCGTAAGGAATCTGGCCGAGCAGCGCGAGGTAGAAGCGGGTGAAGCTGTTCGTCGCCGCCGCCCCGCCGAGCTTGCGGATCGCGTCCGCGGCCTGCCGCATCGGCGGCTCGTCCGGGGCGTGGCCGGCGATCTTGAGCGCGAAGTACGCCTTCACCGAGACGCTGACCTCGGCCGGGCCGCCGGGGTAGTTCGGCCACCCGCCGTCCGGCAGTTGCTTCGCGAGCAGGTAGTTCGCGAGCTTCCGCACCCGCGGCTCGGTCTCCTTCCCCAGGAACGCGAGCAGCAGGATGAATTCGGATTCGAGGATCGTGTCGCCTTCGAGTTCTCCGACCCAGTGGCCGTCCGGCTTCTGTTGGGCCAGCAGCGCGGCGCGGCCGCGGTCGGCGGTTTCCCGTACGGCGTCCAGGAACGCGGCGAACTGTTCGTCCGGCCGGCGTAGGCGAAGGGTGGCGGCCACGGGAGTCCTTTCCGCTCGGGGGTGGGCGTCGCGTGGGGACAGTGTAATGAACCTCGGCCGATTTCCGCAAGTCCACGCGCGAAACGCGCCGCCCTACGGCCGCGCCGCGCTCAGCCCCAACCCGTGGCGGAGGAGCAGGCCGCTGATCGTCATGTTCGTGAACATCAGGAACCCGACGATGAGCGGCATCCACGGCAGCACCAGGACGGACAGCATCCCGAGCGTCAGGAAGATGCTCCCCTGCACGTACAGCCCGCCGGCCTCGGCCGCGAACGCCAGGTACGTCAGCCCGAGTTGCAACATCCACAGCGGGTACGCCAGGAACATCAGGTCCAGCCGGTCGTGCGGGACCACGGCCCACAGCAGGAACCAGTACAGCACGACGCCGACGGTCAGCGCGCTCCAGACGGTCGTGAAGTGCCGCCGCTGGCTGGACGGGGCCTGCCGGAGCGTGAAGCTGCTGCCCACGAACAGGACGAGCTGCACGAAGATGAGCATCGACATCGTCGCGGCCGTCATCAGCACCGGGTACTGCGGGTGGTCGCGGAACGTGAAGTACACGCTCAGGTGAAAGATCGGCGAAACCGGGGCGAGGCACAGCAGCCAGTTCGAGAACCGGCGGAAACCGGGGTGGAAGTTCCCGCGGCGGATGTTCCGGGCCATCGCCCCGAAGACCGACGGCGGCTTCGCGTGGATCGGCTCGCCGGCCAGGAACCGCCCCAGGTCGTCCGCCAGCGCCGCGGCCGTCCGGTAGCGCTCGCCCGGTAGCTTCTCCAGGCACTTCAGGCAGATCACTTCCAAATCCCGCGGCACGCCGGGCTGTAACGCCGCCGGCGGAACGGGCGGGTGTTCGCTGACCTGTTGGATCGTTTGCAGGATCGTCTCGCCGCGGAACGGCGGGCGGCCGGTGAGCAGTTCGTACAAGATCGCGCCGAGCGAGTAGATGTCCGAGTGCGGGCCGACGGCCTTCACGTCGCCGACGGCCTGCTCCGGCGGCATGTAGCTCGGCGACCCGACGACCGTGCCCGTCTGCGTGAACCCGCTGTCGTCGTTCAGACGCTTCGCCAGCCCGAAGTCCGCGACCTTCGGCGTGCCGTCCGGGTCGAGCAGGATGTTCGCCGGCTTCAAGTCCCGGTGGACGATGCCATTCTCGTGCGCGTGCTGCACCGCCCGCGCGAGTACCACGGCCAACTCCGCGGCCCGGCGCGGCGCGGCCGGCTGCCCCTTGAGGTGCTGCGCCAGGCTGCCGCCGCGGACGAACTCGAGCGCCAGGTACGGCCGCCCGCCGGCCTCGCCGGTCTCGAACACCTGCACGATGTTCGGGTGTTGCAGCGCCGCGACGGCCCGCGCCTCCTCCTGGAACCGGGCCAGGTCCCGCGGCGTCGCGCCGGCCGCGAGGATCATCTTCAAAGCGACGACCCGCCCCAGCCGGACCTGCGTGGCCTGGTAGACGATCCCCATGCCGCCGTTGCCGACGACGCTGAGGATGTCGTACCCGTCGATCGCCGGTAACGGCGGCGACATGTCCACAGGCTCGGTCGGCTCGATCATAGCCCGGACGTTCCGCTGCCGCTTGATCCGCTTCCGAAGCTCGTCCTGCATGGCCGGATCGTTCGGGCAGAGCTGCTCCGGCGTCGCGTCGTCGCCGTTCTGCCGCCGCTCCTCCCACTCGGCGAGCAGGTCGTAGAGCTGCGTGGAATCGACGCCCGCGCCGCACCGGGGCGGCGGTTGGGCGATCGTGTTCTCGAATTGCGTGTCCACCCGTCACCCCTTCACCCGATCGGGTCCACGACGCCGTCCGCCAGCTTGTCCGTCGCCGCGATCCACAGGCGGCTGACCTTCCGCGGGTGCAGGTCGAGCAGCGACGCGATCTCCGCCTGCGGCAAATCGAGGTAGTAGTGCATCTCGAACACGGCCCGCTCGTCGTCCGGCAGGGTCGCGGCCTTCGCGTGGAACTCGGTCCAGACGGCCAGCTTCGCCGGGTCGTGGGTGCGGCCGCCGAGGGCGAGGTCCGGCTGCGACCCGCTCAGCCCGACGGCCTCGTGCCCCAACCCGCGCCGCTCGCGGTCCACGAGGTCGAGCAGGACGTGCCGGACCTTTTGCGCGGCGAGCCGGAAGAAGTGTTCGACCGACTCCGGCTTGACGGAGTCGAGGGCCTGGGCGAGCCGCAGCCACGTCTCGTGGACGACGCTGTCGAGTTCGTGCCGGCGGGCGACGGCCGGGAACGACCCGGCGAGGATGTGCCCGGCGAGCCGGTGCAGCCGGCCGCACGCCCGGTCGAGGAGGTCCCGGCGGGCGGTCGCGTCGCCTTGCCGCATCCGCTCCACGAGCGGCCGCAGGGACTGCGTGGAATCGCCGGCCATCGGGCCTCCGCACTGTGGGGATCGGGGCGGGTGCATTCTACCCCAGGGTTCGTGAGCGTCCATTCGCCCCGTCGTGCGACGACTGCGGGTCCTTCATCATGCCGAGTTGACGGCCGTTGCGACGAATATCGTTATGGTCCGAAGATTGGGTTTTGACCTTGTTCGTTCGGGTCGCTAGGCTGGGGGGCGTCGCGCCCGGCTGTAGCGGAGCGAACCCGACTTGGATTTATGCCAATCTGGGGACTGGGATAAATCCGGGTCGGCGGCCGGAGGGCTTGCGGGTGGTAGCGCCTGAGTGGCTGACGCTGTACTGGAACGGGCAACCGCTCGGCCGCATCACCGAGGCACGGCTCTGCGGCTGGCCGTGGGTGTGCGGCCGGCTGGCTCCAGGCGAGTGGCCGCCGGACCTGCGGGCGTCGATCGAGGAGCTGACCCGCGCCGCCGACTCTGACAGCGATCTCCCCGATGACTCGCCGTATCAGCCCGGCCACTACGACGGCTGGTCGGTTGTAGACCCGGCCGGAGCCGCCAGCGAGATCAGCGCCCCCAAGGTGGACTTCGCTACCGGGGACATCGAGTGGCGGTAGCCGGCGTGTAGCCCAGATGCCGAACCAGGTGCTGCACCTGACACAGGCCCAAAGCCGCCGGGGGCAGGTGAGCGGGGTCGTTCGGCGGCGGAGACTCAACGAATGAGTCGGGCTGGGAAGATTGCGGCCGAGTTCCCGCCAGGCGTCGCCATGCCGCCTGAGTTGCGGGCGCTCTGTGACTACCTGGACCGCACCGACTACCCGCTGAGCGGCTACCACCGGCTCCGGCCCGAGGGGGCTGCGCTAAAGGCGTGGTTCGGCGATGGGAGCGAGGCGTGGCGGCAACTCGCTGGGTTCGGGTCCGGCCCGGACGGTTCAATTCTGGTGCTGTGGCTGCACGCCGGGCCGGATACCGCGGCCGCCCCCGTCGTGCATCTTGGCTCGGAAGGCGACAACCTGATGGTCTTGGCCGACAACGTCCGCGACTTCCTCCACCTACTGGCCATTGGGTATAACGAGTTGGGGTTTTGCGACCTGTCCGCACCGCCGCCCGAGCCGGGTACGGCCGAACGGTTGCGTGTTTGGCTGGCGTCGGAGTTCGGTATACGCCCACCCGCTACCGGGGCCGAGTTGGTGCGACGGGCGCAGGCCCGCCACCCGGACTTCGAGCAGTGGGTCTACGCTGCACAGGCCCGCCGGGACGCAGAAGTCGAATCAGGCGGGTCACCTGACCCGGCGAACATGTAGGCTTTCCCGTAGTTGTTGCTCCCTGCGACCGCCGGGCAGATAAACAGGGTCGTTCGACGGTGTAAGTTCTCGCTCTCGGGGGGTGTGGTGTGAGCTTCGCAGAGCAACTCCCGTCAACGGATTGGGTCACGCTGAAGCACGGGGGCGAGGACGTCGCCGAGGCGTGGTCCATGACGGAGGGCGAGGGGGTCACGGTCGTCTTTCTCGTCCCGCGAAATCGGCTCGAAGACGCAGACGCGAGCCGCCGGATGACGGTCGAAATGCTTCTCGAAGCCGCGACCATCTCTCACGACCAGGTCGAGTCGTGGCGGCTCGGGGACGATTCCATTCCCGAACTGACCCACCCCCTGCCGGCCCCGCCGCCGGACGACGACCACCTCACGGTGTACGCCCGGTTGAAGCCGGCCGCTCGTGCGGCCGCCGGCGACGAGGATGACAGGCAAGACCTCCCGCCGGAAAAGTGGCAGGCCCTCGACCTCCTTTGGAAGACGATCCTGGGCCTGGAGGCCGGCATCGAATCCGTCCGCATGAGCATGGAAGGGTTGCGGGCCGAGATGGAGGCGGAGTTCCGGAAGTCGCTCGGCGTCGAGGAGAAGGTCCACGCCCTGCAAGCGGACGTGGCCCAGTGGAACAAGGCCAAGAGCCGCGTCCACTACGCCCTGCCGAAGGCGCGGGAGCTCGTCCACCGGGCCACGTGGTCGCTGGGCGTGCCAGAGCGGAAGCGGCTCGGGGAACTCTACAAGGGCCACATCGAGCCGCGCGTCCCGTTCCCGCGGGTGAACTGGGAGCGGGAACAGTTGGAGCACCTGCAAAAGGACCGGCAGGTCCTGTTGGCACAGGGCAACGCGGTCTACCAGGAGTGCCGCGCGGTCGTCTCGGAGGTGCAGCGGGCGTTGGGCACGCTCCAGCGGAACGCGGCCGACCGCGCCCGCCAGAAGCGGAGCGCCGGCCGCGAGAAGGGCAAGCACTTCTAGCCGATCACCGTCCCGTTGGCCGCTTCAGCGGCAGCCCCGGCCGTGCAGCGGTCGGCTTCCCCTGGTCGAGCACGAGCTGGCCGTTCACGATCACGTACTCGATCCCCTCCGAATACTGGAACGGCTTCTGGTAGGTGGACCGGTCGATCACCCGGTCGGCCGCGAACGCCGTCACGTCCGCGAACAGGCCGGGCCGCAGTAGGCCGCGGTCGGCGAGGCCGAGCTTTGCCGCGTTCAGACTCGTCATCTTCCGCACCGCGTCCTCCAGCGTCAGCACGCCCTTCTCGCGGACGTAGACGCCGAGAACTCGCGGGAACGTGCCGAAGTTGCGGGGGTGCGGGTTGCCGCGGCGGAGCGGGCCGTCCGTCGCGTAGGCCGAGCCGTCCGAGCCGACCGAGCACCACGGCTGCCGCAGCGCCAGCGTCATGTCCTTCTCCGTGTGGTGCTCGTACACCGTCGGCACGGAGCCGCCCTCCGCGATCAGCAGGTCGAAGAGGACGTCCAGCGCGTCCGGAGTTGGTGAAACGCCCTTCGACTTCGCCGCGATGACGCGGTCCATCGTCAGCCCCTCGTAGCTGCCCTTGCCGCTGACGAGCATTCGCGACCAGTCGCCGCCGACGGCCGTGTAATGGTTGTACCAGCCGGGGAGGCCGTCCGTGATTTCCTTCTTCAGCCGCGGGCGGAGGGACGAGTCCTTGAGCCGGTCGAGGAACTTCGCCGTGCCGCCCTCGTGCGCCCACGGCGGGATGATGCTCGCGAGGTTGTTGTTGCCCCGCGTGTACGGGTAGACGTTGGCCTGCACGTTCACGCCGCGCTTGCGGGCCGCGTCGATCAGCGCGACGAGTTCGTTCATCCGGCCCCACAGCTTCTGGTCGGCGATCTTCAGGTGGATCACGTCCACCGGCACGCCGGCCTTCTCGCCGATGGTGATGGCCTCCGTCACGGCCGCGAGAACGTCCGTCCCCTCGTTGCGGTTGTGCGTCGAGAAGAGGCCGCCGTGCTTTGCCACGACCTTGCACAGCGCGGCGATGTCGTCCGTCGTGGCGAGCGAGCCGGGCGGCATCGCCAACATGCTCGACAGGCCGAACGCGCCGTCCTTCATCGCGGCGTCGAGGAACGCCTTCATCGTGTCGAACTGCGCCGGCGTCGGCCGGGCGTGGGACGTGCCCATCGCGGACTGCCAGACGTTGTCGAGGCCGACGTAGGTGGCGACGTTCACCGCGATGCCGGCCTTGCGCGTGGCCTGGAAGTAGTCGCCGAGCGCCGGGAACCGGTTCGACGGCGCGACGGAGTTGCCCTCGCCGAGGACTTCGGTGGTGACGCCCTGGCGGACCTTGCTCGGGGCTTTGCCGTCTTCGAGCAGCAACAGGTCGGAGTGCGAGTGGATGTCGATGAAGCCGGGGGCGACGACGAGGCCCGTCGCGTCGATCTCCCGCTTGCCGGCCCCGGCCGGGACGCGGCCGACGACGGCGATCTTGTCGCCGCGGATGGCGACGTCGGCGTGGACCCACGGGTTGCCCGTGCCGTCCACGACCTTGCCGCCGCGGAGGACGAGGTCGTATTCGGGGTCGGCGGCGCGGGTCGGCAGGGCCAGCACGACGAGCAAGAGGACGGACGTGAAACGCATGACGCGGCTCGCGAGGGTGGGCGGTGATGTTCAGATAGTGAGCCGGGCGATTCGCGGGAAGCAACCCAACCCGCAAGGCCGACCCATTTTCACACGCGGCCGTGTCTATTCACGATGATGAACCTTCGCCCGGCGCAACGGCTGCAACGTCTCCGGTCGATAATTCCTTCGCGGAGGTGTCCCATGACTCGTCTTCTCGCACTGCTCGTCGCGGTGATAACCGTTTCGTCGGTCGGCTGCTGTTCTCGTCGGTGCTGTCACGACGTGCCGGCGTGCTACTACCCGACATCGAACAAGGAAAAAGATTCGTTGATGACCCGGATCAAGAACGTGCGAATCTGACCACGAGCCGGTCACGAAAAAACCCGCCGGTCCTCCGGCGGGTTTTTCGTTTCCGGGTTCGGCTCATCGCCCGTTGATAACAACGGGCCGCGCGTTGGCGACCGGGGCGGCCGCGGGTGTCGTGGGGAGCTGATTCGCCACGACGCCGTTCGGGATCGCGCCCGGCATCGCCGGCGCGACCGGCGGCGGGTTCGCGGCCCCGGTCTGTTGAATGGCCGCTTCCGCCGCGGTCGCCTCCGGCGGCGGCAGCTCCGCGTTCCGCGCCGCCCGGCCGATCTGCCCGAGGAAGAACCCGACGAGCAGGAACGTGAACCCGGTGAGCAGGAACCCGAAGTACCAGAACCGGGCCGTCGGCGTGAGCGGCTCAGGGGCGAGCGTGAACCGCCACACCAAGGCCCACACGTCCATCAGCGCGCCGACGATGATGAGGCCGATCGAGAGTTTCGGCCCGAAGGCCGGTTGGCTGAGCATGGCCATGACACACCACGGGTTAGAGGAGCGATTCGCACCGCGACCGGTGCCACGACAGTAGGTAGGGCAGATTCGATGCCACACTGGCGCAGAGTCCTGACACGAAAAACGGCGAGCGTACCGAAGTACGCTCGCCGTGGCGACGCTGAGAGTACCCTCTCAGATCAGCACCTTACTCAGATCATCTTGGCGGCCCGGCCGAGCAGGAACCCGACGCCGAAGCCGATCAGGATGCTCGGAACCGGGTGCTTCCGCACCAGGCTCGCGACCTCGTTGCCGAAGTCCCCGACCCGTTCCGCCGCGGCGTCGTAGGCATCGCCGGTCCACTCTTGAACCTTCTGGCCCGCGTCCTTCGCGCCCTTGTAGGCGTCGTCCGCGTAGCTCGAAACCTTGTTGCCGATGTTCGACGCGGTGTCCGCGACGCCCTGGGCGGCGTCCTTCACCGCGCCGACGACGCCCGTGGCGGTCGATTCGCTGCCGCCGTTGAAGTTATTCTTCCCGCGTTCTTGTGGGTTGGCCATGGTCCGTCCTCCAAAGTGTTCGATCATGTGGGCCAGTCCCGCGATCGAAGTGAGGAACGAATTTGCAATCCGGATGCCAAAGGCCCGGCCCGCCCGAATGTACGGGGAATCCGGCGGAAAATCCCCCGGGCCGGCCGGCGGTAACACCGCGCATTCTCAGCATGCGCAACCGGTCGCGCAATCGCCGCGGTCATCGCCCGGCGCGGCCGCGGACCGCCGGCGGGCCGTAGGTCGGTTCGGGGAGCGCGTCGTGGACGAGCAACCGCAACCCCGTGGCCGGCGGTAGGAGGTGCCGCTCGAACGGCTTGCGGTACGCGATGGGGTACGCGTCCAGCCCCATCTCGCCGACGAGGTGGTCGTGCGTCGTCAACGGATCGACGACCCACGGCAGCAGCTTGTTCAGCACGAAGTAGCTGGCCGAGTCCCCCCAGGCGGGGGTGAAGACCCGCAGCCGGCCGCGCTCCGTCAGCCCAGCGACCGCGTGAATGCAGTTCGTGACGTTGTTGTTGCCGTAGAAGGCGTCGAACGCCTTGTACCGGATCGCCCCGCTATTTAGCCGGTCGATTTGCTTGCCCGCCAACTCGTACAACTCCGGCTCGATCTCATACGGCCCCCACATCGACACCCGCTCCTTCAGGGCGAGGAGGCCGCGCATCGTCTCGTGCAACTCGTAGTTCCGGCCCGTCTCCGGCCGCAGCCGGAGGATCCGCGGCGGCAACTGCAACGGCAGCCAGCTGATCGTCCGCACTTCCAGCCGGCGGCCCTCGGCACAATCCGTCTGCCGGACGAAGGTGGCGAACGTGTGGGCGTAGTCCGGGTCTTTGGGGAACTGCTGCGCCCCGAACATGAGCAGGAAGTATTTTTCCCCGGCGGCGACGGATTGCATCCCGGCGAACGCGATCAACAGGCAGGCGAGAACCAAGCGGTGGCAACTCATCGGGGTGATTCCTTCACGGGGCGAGGGCGTACCCAATCTATCGTCATCGTCAAATCCGGGGCGGTGGTTCCGGCCGGAGGAGAGTCGGCGGGACCGAAGGCCGGGCGGCGGCCGGGAGAATTGCGACAGCCGGCAGGACCGGCCGCGACGGTGTCGGACGTGCGGGTCGTTCCGCCCTCAATCCGCGAACCCGGTCCCGAGTTTCTCCAGCGCCTCGGTCTCGATCTGCCGCACCCGCTCGCGGGTCAACCCGAGGTGCTCGCCGATCGCCTTCAGGCTCGTCGGCTCCTCCCCCAGCCCGTACCGCATCCGCAGCACGAGCGACTCCCGCTGGCTCAGCCGTGCCATGAGGTCCTTCATCCGGGCCAGGTCCGACGCGTGCATCATCGCCGCCCCCGGCTCCCCTTCACGCGGGTCGGCCACCAGTTCCTCCATCCCCTGCCCCTCGTCGGCCGCGACCGTCCCCGCCTGCGACCCCCGCATCGCCTCGACGACGGCCGCCGCCTGCCGCCGGGTGATCCCCAGCCGCCCCGCGACCTCCTCCCGCGAGGCGGGCCGCCCCAGCTCCTCGGCCAGGCGGTTCGCCGCGATCCGCCACCGGCCGAGCAACTGCGCGACGTAGGACGGCACGCGGACCGTCTTCCCGGTGTTGACGATCCCGCGGCGGATGCTCTGGTTGATCCAGTACGCCGCGTAGGTGCTGAACCGCGTGTTCATGTCCGGGTCGTACCCCTCGACCGCCCGCATCAGCCCGAGGTTCCCCTCGGACACGAGGTCGTCGAGCGGGACGCCGCGGCCGGTGAACTTCCGGGCGATGTTCACCACCAGCCGGAGGTTCGCCCGGACCATCTCGTCGCGGGCCTCCACGTCCCCGGCGGCGACGCGGGCGGCCAAGTCCTTCTCCTCGCGGGCGGAGAGGAGCGGGGCGCGGAGGTCGGACAGGTAATTGTCAAACGCGGGGCGTTCGGCGGTGACGCTCATGGCGGCCTCGGTGCTGGGGAAAGGGCGGCCGCGCCGTGGGGAAAGTGGTGGCCCGTCCTTGCAGTTCGGTCGGCGAAAATCCCGCATGACGCGGGCCGATCGAACCCATTCGATGTTACTCGGATTGGGGTCGTGATACAAGCAAGAACCTACGACGAGCAGGACGATCTGACCGAAACTTGTTCAATATCTTTGCCGCCCTTCGCCTTCGGAGGTTAACTCTTTCCGAGGACGCCGTCCACGACCCAGCACCCGCGGACGTGCGGCCCGCCGCCGCGGCAGTGCGCGAGCAACTGCTGATCCTCGCACCCGGCGTCCTGGAGCGCGTCCGCGAGGATCGGCAGCCGGTCGAACGCCCGGGCGTCGTAGATGCCGCGGGCGAGGCCGACGGCCGTGGGCGTGAGCCATGAGGGGAAGAAGGTGACGGGGCGGAAGGGGTTGCCGAAGACGCACCGGGTGAGGTCGGCTTGTTGAGCCTCGGCATCGAGTTCCACTCTCATGCCCTCGCGCATATCTGCGACCCCCGCCGACGCGAGGAGGCTAGCGAGGCAGGCCACTTCGCGTGCCTGTTTCGACGGAACGTACTGCTCTTCCCCCGTCCGCCGCATCCTCACTTCCCAATACTCGGTTTGATGACAGGTCGGCTGGAAGGCAGCGGCGGCCGCCAGAGAGCATGCCCGCGTTTCGACGTGGCCCAACGAGTAGCAATCGAAGCAATCGCGATACGCGGCCGCCGCGCGTTCAAATAGGATCCGATGCTCTTGCTCGGTGACAGTCCGTTCGAGCAAGGCTCCGGTCGCCGCAATCGCAGCCCGACACGCCGCATTTTGGATGCGATCCTCGACGAGGTGGCAACAGCCGAGACCGAGCAAGGTTAACTTCCTGTCGCCCGCTCGCCCGTGCAGGTCTAGGAAGTCGATGAGCGGCTCGGGGTGATTCCACAACAACCACTCCGCCTCCGTCATCTCCGCCGCACCCGCGTCAACACAAGAGTAAGTTTGCACACGCAGCACCCTCGCACGTGGACAGGCAGAAGCTGAGGATGGTCTCGTCCTCGACCGTCGAAAAGCTAACGTCTTCGCTCAGATTTCGAGACAAAAAGTGAAGTGGGCGAGGAGGGACTCGAACCCCCGACTTCCTCCTTGTAAGGGAGGCACTCTAACCGCTGAGTTACACGCCCGTGTCGAGATTATAGCCGCCCGGTCAGCTCCGGTCCGGCGTGCCCCGCAGGTCGCGGAGCAGGCTCTGGATCGTCTTCGCCGCGTTCAGTTGCTTGCGGATCGCCAACAGGTCCGCCGGCTGCGGGTCCGGCTTCGCGAACAGTCCGCCCACGTCGGCGAGCACGTCCTCGTATTGACGCACCAGGTCGGCCTCGAGTTCGCTCAAATCGCCGCCGGCGGCGCGGACGTCGTCCATCCGCTCGCGGGTTTCCATCATCTCCATCAGGAACGCCTGGTCCTGCCCCTTCTCCTGCCCGGCCGTCGGCCCGCCGAGGAGCGAGAGCAGGTACTCGGCCCGGCGGTACGGGTCCTTCAGGGTGACGTAGGCCTGGTTCAGCGAGGCCGTGAGCGCGATCGCGGCTTGCTGCTCGCCGGCCGTCGCCCCGCCGTGGAAGTCCGGGTGCAGTTGCCGGGACTGCGACAGGTACTGCCGCTCGACCGCGGCCTCGTCAACGGAAAAGCGCCTCGGCAGGCCGAGGCGCTCGAAGTAGTCTGGCATGACGTCACTTACATGGAGAACGAGCTGCCGCAGCCGCAGGTCGTCTTCGCGTGCGGGTTCGAGACGCTGAAGCCCCGCTTGTTCAGGTCGTCGTGGAAGTCCACGGTCACGCCGTCCAGGTAGAGGGCGGACCGCTTGTCCACGACGATCTTCACGCCGAGGAGTTCGTACACCTCGTCGAGCTTCTCGTTGACGTTCTCGTCGAGGTCGAGCTTGTGCTGGAACCCGGAGCAGCCGCCGCCGACGACGCGGACGCGGAGGTACAGCGGCGAGTCCGCGGCCTGGTCGGCGGCGATCCGCTTCACTTCGCCCGCGGCCTTCTCCGTCAGGACGATCGGGGCGGCCTTCGTCGAGGTCTTCGTGCCGAGTTCCAGGGTTTCGGTGGACATGTGAACCTTTCGGTTAGTGTGTCAGAGGATACCGGTTCGATGAGGGAATCATACACGGCGTCAGCCGCCGACGGTAGCCGGTTCCGCCTTCTCGGCGGCCGCGTCCTGCTTCTCTTGGTAGTTCTTGATGGCCGCCTTGATCGCGTCCTCGGCCAGGACGGAGCAGTGGACCTTCACCGGCGGCAGGGCCAACTCCTCGACGATGGCGGTGTTCTTGATTTCGAGGGCCTCGTCCACGGTCTTGCCCTTGAGCCACTCGGTGGCGAGGCTGCTGGAGGCGATGGCCGACCCGCAGCCGAACGTCTTGAACCGGGCGTCCTCGATGACGCCGGTGAGCTTGTTGACCTTGATCTGGAGCTTGAGCACGTCGCCGCACTCCGGCGCGCCGACGAGGCCGGTGCCGACGGTGGCGTCCTTCGTGTCGAGGCTGCCGACGTTGCGGGGGTTGTTGTAGTGCTCGAGAATCTTGTCGCTATATGGCATGGGATGCTCCTGTCGGTTAGAGTCGCAATCGCGTCACGGCAACTTTTTTAGCTTCTCTTCGATCCCGCCGAGCTTGACCGAAATCTCCTTCAACTCGATTTGAAGAGTTCGGATCGCATCGCTCTGCGTCTGGTAGAGTCTTTCTTGCTGTTGGACGGTCTCTTTGAGCCGGTCCACGTTCGCTTCCAATTTGCCGGCGGAGTGGGCGAACGAAATCACACTGAAGATTACCGTGACGGCTAGCCCGGCCACGAACACGCCGATCCACCGGACGAGCGCGACCACCGTGTCGATTCGCCCCTTGAACGCGGCGAACTCGGCCGTCATCTGGTGAACCTCAGTCTTCATCGCGTCGATCTTGTTTTCCAAATGATCGACGCGATCTTCCAAGCTGGTAACCGTCGTCGGCATGTGTCACCTGACTTGAAAGTTTAGTGTGCCGCCCACTCGATGCTCTTGAGGTCGATCCCCTGCTGGGCCATCTCGTACAGCGGGGACATCTCGCGGAGCCGCTTCACCTCGCGGACGACGAGGTCCACCACGAAGTCCACTTCCTCCTGCGTGTTGAACCGGCCGATGCCGAACCGGATGCTGCTGTGCGCCAACTCGTCGCCGACGCCGAGGGACCGCAGCACGTAGCTCGGCTCCAGGCTCGCGCTCGTGCATGCCGACCCGCTGCTCACGGCCACGTCCTTGATGCCCATCATCATCCCCTCGCCCTCGACGTAGGCGAAGCTGATGTTCGCGTTCCCCGGCAGCCGCTCCGTCGGGTGGCCGTTCAGGTACGTCTCGGGAAGTTGGTCCATGATCCCCTTCCGCAGCCGCTCGCGGAGGGCGAACGTCCGCTTGCTCTCCTCCAGCATCTCCTTCTTCGTGATCGCGCAAGCCTCGCCGAACCCGACGATGAGCGGGACCGGCAGGGTGCCGGACCGCATGCCCCGCTCGTGGCCGCCGCCGTCGATGATCGGCTCCAGCCGCACGCGGGGGTTCTTCTTGCGGACGTACAGCGCCCCGATGCCCTTCGGCCCGTACAGCTTGTGGGCCGTCAGGCTGAGCAGGTCGATGCCCATCGCCTCCACGTCCACCGGGACCTTGCCGACGGCCTGCACCGCGTCCGTGTGGAATAGAACGCCCTTCTCCTTGCACACCTTGCCGATCTCGGCGATGGGTTGGATCGTGCCGATCTCGTTGTTCGCGAACATGACGCTGACCACGATCGTCTTGTCCGTGATCGCGTTGCGGACTTGTTCGGCCGTGACGCGGCCGTACTTGTCCACGTCCAGGTACGTCACCTGGCAGCCCTCGCGTTCGAGCCGCTTGCACGTGTCGAGGACGCACTTGTGCTCGGTGGGGACCGTGACGATGTGGTTCCCCTTCTTCTTGTACATCGCCGCCACGCCCTTGAGGGCGAGGTTGTTGCTCTCGGTCGCGCCGCTGGTGAAGATGATTTCCTTCTCGGTCGCGCCGATCAGGGCGGCGATCTGCTCGCGGGCCTCGTCCACGGCCGCTTCCGCCTTCCACCCGTAGGGGTGGCTGCGGCTGGCGGCGTTCCCGAACTCCTCGGTGAAGAACGGCAGCATCGCTTCGACGACGCGGGGGTCCACGCGGGTCGTCGAGTTGTTGTCCATGTAGATCGGCAGCTTCATGTCTCGTTCCTATTTGTGGCCGCGGGTTCGCCCGCGGTTAGTGACTCATCGTGAGCGGGTGCATCGTCGGGCTGCTCGGCACGCTCAGGTTCGGGGCGAACAACTCCTCCAGCGTCACGCCGCGGAGGACGCCCATGAGCCGGTGGTGAATCTCCGCGACCGGCCCCTTCATCGGGCAGACGTGCGACACGGAACACGCCTCGTCGTCTTGAACCGCATCCGCGTGCCCGTTGCAAACCGTTAGCTTGAACCCTTCCTCGATGGATTCGAGCAGCTCGGCGAGCGTGACCGACGACGCCGGGCGGAGGAGGGCGTACCCGCCCTTCACCCCGCGGTGGCTGGTCACGTACCCGGCGTGGGTGAGTTCCTTCAGGATGTTCGCGACGAACGGCCGGCTCAGTCCGAACTTCTCGGCGATCGTGCGAGCGTTCCCGCCGGTCGGGTTGTGGTACAGGTGCGACAGGATGAGCAACGCATAGTCGGCCTTCCGACTCAAGAGCGTCATGGCGTTACTCCCCTGCGACAAGGTACGACCGGGCGGACCGAATCCGCACTGCCATTATTCGATTTGTAAGGTGGGGAATGGTAGTCGAATAGTGCGAATTCCGTGAGATTGCGTCTCAAGATCGGAGATGTAGAAGGGAGAGGAAGTTGTGGCGATGACCTTGACTTCCGAAGTCGGGCTTCGACTTCGGAAGTCGAACGGGACCAGCCACCGAGGCAAGGGGGAGTGGAACGCTCCTAGACGATCTCGACTTCCGAAGTCGAAGCCGGACTTCGGAAGTCGGGGTCACCGCTTGCCGACGATGTGCGTCGCCTGTTCTTCCTTCACGGCGGTCGTGAGTTCGCGGCTCTTTACCTCGACCGACACGCGAGCGCTACCACCCTTCGTCGCCTCTGTCTCCAATGTGAAGCTTGCCGTCGACCCGGCCGGCAGCTCGCTGACGAGCGGGAACGCGAACTTGTGGTCGGCCACCGTCGCGGTCGTGCGGTTCGGGCCGCTGCCGCGCTTCGGAGACAGTTCGTCGGTCGCGGTCGCCACAAGTGATACGTCGCGGGCCGACGAGTTGCCGCGATTGCGGACGGTCACACGGTAGACGGCCCGCCCGCCCACGTTGATCGGCCCGACCGGGTCGGACAACTCGAGCGTCAGCACCGGCCGGCCGACGATTGACACGACCGCCTTCGCGTCCTTCGCCTTGACCCGTGTGCCAGACTCCAGTTCCCCGTCGGCGGTCGCGGTGACGGCCAGCTTCTCGGCTTGCCGCTCGCTCGTCGTGTTGAGCCGGACGACCTTCGACTCGCCCGGCGCGAGCGAGCCGACGGCCCAGTTCGCGCCGCCGGCGGTCGTGACGCGGCCGTTCTCCGTCGCGACGCCGGCGGTGATGCCGCGGGGCAGCGCCGCTTCCACCTTCACGTCCGTCAGCCCGGCGTCGCCGCGGTTCGTCACCTTGAACTCGAACAGGTTGTCCTGCCCGATGGGGATCGTCTCCGGCGTGTTGACGGTCACGTCCAGCTCGGCCCGGCCGACGGTCACGGTCGCGTCGCCGCGCTCGGCGAGGCCGCCGTCGGCGGTGACCGTCACGCGGACGGCGCACTTCCCCGCCTTCTCGACCGGCACGGGGATCGACACCATCTTCGACTCCTTCGCGCCGATCCGGCCGACGCTCTTTTCAATCGGGTTCGTCTTCAAATCAGGAAGATCGACCCACGCGACGGCGTTCTCGACCGGGACGTTCCCGGTGTTCTTCACCGTCACGCGGACGGGCACGTCCTCGCCGGTCCCGGCGAACTTCGGCGCGTCCACCGTCACCGCCAGCCCGGCCGTGTCCACTTCGGTGCTCGCCTTCTTCTCGGCCCGTAGCCCGTCGGCCGTCTCCGCGGTGGCCGTCACGTTCAGAGCCGCCTTCCGCGTCGGCCGCAGGGTGAGCGCGACATCCTGGTTCGACAGGCCGGCGACCGTCTCGAACGCCCAGGTGAGGGTGTTCCCGCTGCGGCGGATCGCCGCCGGCTCCGCCCGCACGAACTCGGCGTGGTCGGGGATCGTCGCCCGTAGCGTGACCGGCTCGCTGTCCGCGCGGCCGCCGTTCGCCAGCGCGATCGTGATCGCTACGTCCTGGTTCAGCCCGACGGCCCGCGGCATCTTCACGTCCAGGCTGACCTGCGCGGCCTGCGGCGCATTGGTCCGGCTCGCAAGGTTGGCGGCGTCCCGTCGCGGCGTCGTGTCGCTCGTCGAGGTCTCGCGCGGGGGGGGCGCGTCGCCGTCGGTCCACGTCAGCGTGGCGGCGGCCCGGCCCTTGTCCTCGTCCACGACCTCCGGCGAGTACGCCGTCACGGTCGTGACGCCCGGCTCCGTGCCGGTGACGACGCAGTACGTCTGCCCGGCCCGCACCTCGAAGTCGTCCCGCGGGTCGTCGCGTTTGACGGTCTGGCCGAACGTGTTCGTGTAAACGACGGCGTACTTGGAATCGACCTTCCGCCCGCGGTTCGGCAGGAACCCGCCCTCGTCCGTGGCGACGATCTTGCCCGGCCCGTCGATGGTCCACTCGACCTTGCGGCGGCTCCGCGGGTTGCCGTCCCGGTCGTACACGGTGGCGATGAGAAGCTGGTCCTTGCCGAGCTTGAGCGTCTTCCGCGTCGGCGTGACCTCGACGCGGGCGGCGGACTTCGTGTCGAAGGCGTCGGCGAACCCGCGGGTCTGGCGGGAGCCGCGCTCTTCCGAAACGGGGTCGAGCGTGCGCAACCGGTCCCGCGACGACCCGGCGCAACCGGCGAGCGAGCAGAACGCGAGTAGCCACAGCCCCGGCCTCATGCCGAACCGCTCCCGAACGTGGGGTGAGTGCGCAGACGGGCCGGCTATAGCAAGGGCGGGAAGGGAGTGCAATCGGAGTCGGTCACCCGCCGGCGAAGCGGTAGCCCACCCCCTGCTCGGTGAGGATGTACCGGGGCCGGGTCGGGTCGGGCTCGACCTTCCGCCGGAGGGTGGCGACGAACACCCGCAGGTAGTGGTGCTCGTGAACGTCGTGCGGCCCCCACACGTCCCGGAGCAACTGCCGGTGTGTCAACACCTTCCCGGCGTTCCGCATGAGCAGCACGAGCAGCTTGTACTCCAGCGGCGTCAGGTGGACGGGCTCGCCCGCCCGCGTCACGACGCGGGCGGCCAGGTCGATCCGCAGGTCGCCGACCTGCAGGGCCGTCCCGTCGGCGGTCTGGGGCCGGGCGTGCCGGAGGGCCGTCCGCATCCGCGCTAGTAACTCGCCCAGGCCGAACGGCTTAGTCAGGTAGTCGTCGGCCCCGGCGTCCAGCGCCTCAACCTTCTCCTTCTCCTGCTCCCGCGCGGACAGGATGATGATCGGGGCCGTCAGCCACTCCCGCAGCCGCCGGAGCACGTCATGGCCGTCCGCCCCCGGCAGCCCGAGGTCGAGGATCACGAAGTCGGGCGGCCGGGCCGCCGCCTTCTTGACGCCCTCTTCCCCGGACGTGGCCTCCTCGACGCGATACCCCGCCTCGGTCAACGACGCGCGAAGGAACCGGCGGATCGGCGTCTCGTCCTCGATGACCAGCACGAGCGGTTCGGTGGTCGGCATGACCGTTACTCTACCGGCAGCCGGGGCGGGTCGCCGGTCAGCGGCAACCGGATCGTGAACGCGGCCCCGCCCGCCGGGCGGGTGGCGGCCCGAATCGTCCCGCCGTGCAGGCCGACGATCGCCCGGCAGATCGCCAGCCCCAGCCCGCTCCCCCGCCCGGCGTCCGGGCCGGTGGGGCCACGGTAGAAGCGGTCGAAGATCACGTCGGCCGAGCCGGGCGGCAGGCCGGGGCCGTCGTCCGCCACGGTGACGACGAACTCCCGCCCCACGGCGCTCGCCGAGATGACGACGTGCGACCCGGCCGGCGTGTACCGGGCGGCGTTCTCCAGCAGGTTGGCGAAGACTTGCTCCATCAGCAGCCCGTCCACGAATAAGAGCGTCATCTCCGACGGCAACCGGACTTCGACCCGGTGATCGTTGAGGAGCGGTTGCGTCCGCCGCAGGGCCGAGCCGACGATGTCCTCCAGGACGTGCCACTGCTTGTTCGGGGCGACGGCCCCGGCGTCTAACCGGGCGATTTGCAGGATATTCTCCAGCAACCGGTTCAGCCGGACGGCCTCGTCGGAAATGGTGTCGAGCAGCTCCCGCCGCGTGCCGGCGGCGGTCGGGTCGAGTTGCAGGAGCGTGCTGCTGGCCCCGGCGATGGCGGCGAGCGGCGTCTTCAGGTCGTGCGACACGCCGCTCAGGAGCGTGTTGCGGACCTGCTCCGTTTCGGCCCGCAGCCGGGCGTCGGCCGCGCTCACGGCCATGCGGTCCCGCTCCAGGGCCAGGGCCAACTGGCTGGCGCAGTTTTCGAGCCACTGCCGCTGGTCGGGCTGGAGGAGGCGGTCCGCCGGTTCGACCCGGACGGCGATCGCCCCGAACGTCGATTGCGAGCCGGTCAGCGGCACGAACAGGGCGACGGCGTTCGGCAGCGTGTCCGTGCCCCGGCCGGCGATCCGGTCGTGCGTCATGACCCAGTGGGCGGCCGGCCCGCTGATCGGGTGGCTGGCGACGACCGTGTCGTTTCCAAAAACAACGGCGGGCGGTGATTTGGCGGCGGCGGCGGCCGGGGCGAGGTAGATCGCCACGTCGCCGCCGAGCGTCTCCCGCAGGTGCTGCCCGGCGGCGGCGACGAGGAACGCGTCCCCGGCCAGCGCGCTGAGTTGCTTGCCGAGGCGGTGCAGGGCCAGGGTGCGGCGCTCCCGCTGGCGGCCGAGTTCGAGTTGCGCGCGGAGCCGGGCCGTCAGGGCGCTGATGAGCAGCCCGATCACGAGCATGACGGCGAACGTGAACAGGTATTGCGTGTCGTTCACCGTCAGCGAGTGGACGGGCGGGACGAAGAACACGTCGAACACGAGCACCGAAATCACGCTGGCCCATACCGCCGGGCCGCGGCCGTATCGGAAGGCGACCGCGGCGACCGCCGCCAGGAAGGCCATGACGACGTTCGCCTCGGCGACTCGCAGGCGGGCGAACCCCGCCGCCACCACCGACGCCCCGACCACGGCCCCGGTGGCGATGAGATAACCGGAGCAAGAGAACGATGACCGCTCCTCGGGGACACGGATCGCACCCCGGCCTTCTTCACTCCCTTGAATCAGGTACACGTCGATGTCGCCGCTGCCGGCCAGGAGCTGCTCGACGACGCCCGTGCGGAGCCATCGCCGCCACCGGGGGGCGCGGGTCTTGCCGACGAACAGTTTCGTGACGTTGTGCGTGCGCGCGTAGTCGAGGACGGTCGCCGCCACCCCCGTCCCGGTGAGCGTCACCGTCTCGGCCCCCAGCCGCTCGGCCAGCCGCAGGTGGTCGGCGACCTGCTGGGCGGCGGCCGGGTTCGCGGCGATGCCGGGCTGCTCGACGCAAACCGCCAGCCACGGGGCGTCGAGCGCGTCGGCCAGCTGCTTGGCCGTGCGGATCACGCGGGCGGTCGTCGGGCTGGGACCGACGCACACGAGCAGCTTGTCCGCCGTCGCCCACGGGCGGTCCGCCGCCGACCGGCGGCGGGCCGTCTCGACCTCGGTGTGAACCCGCTTCGCGGCTTGCCGCAGGGACAGTTCCCGGAGGGCGACAAGGTTCGCCTTCTGGAAGAAGTTCTGGACGGCCCGCTCGGCTTGCTCCGGCCGGTACACCTTCCCGGCCCGCAACCGCCCGAGCAGGTCGTCCGGCGGCAGGTCGGCGAGTTCCAGCTCGTCGGCCGTCTCGAAGACGCGGTCCGGGACCGTCTCCCGCACGGTAACGCCGGTGATCTGGCCGATGACGGTGTTCAAGCTCTCGATGTGCTGGACGTTGAGCGTCGTCCACACGTCGATCCCGGCGTCGAGCAACTCCGTCACGTCCTGCCACCGCTTGGCGTGGCGGCTGCCCTCGGCGTTGGTGTGCGCGAGTTCATCGACCAACAGCAGGTCCGGGCGGCGGGTCCGGGCGGCGTCCACGTCGAACTCCCCTAGCACGACGCCGTTGTACTCGACCCGTCGGGTCGGCAGGCTTTCCAGTCCCTGGAGAAGGGTTTCGGTTTCCGGCCGGCCGTGCGGCTCGACGTACCCGACGACGACCTCCCGCCCGGCGGCCCGCTCGCGGCGGGCGGCTTCGAGCATGGCGTAGGTCTTCCCGACCCCGGCGGCGTAGCCGAAGAACACCTTCAACTTGCCCCGCGCCCGGCGGCCGTCTTCCGCCCGGAGTTGGGCCAGCAAGGCGTCGGGATCGGGCCGCGGCGGGGTCATCGGGGGATCGCGTCCAGGGCGAGGTTCAGTGCCAACACGTTCACCCGCGGCTCCCCGAGCAACCCGAACTGTCGCGATTCGGTGTGGGATTGCACGAGCGAACGGACTTGCTCCTCGGTCAGTTTACGGGCGGCGGCGACGCGGCGGACCTGCACCTCGGCGGCGGCCGGGCTGACGTGCGGGTCGAGGCCGCTGCCGGAGGCGGTCGCGAGATCGACCGGCACGCTTTCGACCGTCGGGTCGGCCGATTTCAACGCGTCGATGCGGTCCTTCGCGTTCTTCGCCAGGTCCGGGTGGCGGGGGCCGAAGTTGGACCCCGACGACGCGGCCGCGTTGTACGGGACAGGCCCGGTCGCCGAGAGCCGGCCCCAGAAGTACTCCGGCTTCGAGAACGGCTGGCCGACGAGCGCCGACCCGAGCGCCGTGCCGTCGCGGGTGACGACGCTCCCGGCCGCCGGGCCGGGGAACAGGGCCTGCGCGAGCAGCGTGACGGCGAGCGGGTACGCGACGCCGGTGAGCAGGGTCATGACCCCGAGGACGACGAGCGCGGTTCGTAAGTGGTTCCACATGGGTATCCCCTCCGGTTAGCCGGTGAACAACGACAGGAGCAGGTCGAGGGCCTTGATCCCGACGAACGGCACGACCAGCCCGCCGAGGCCGTACACGAGCAGGTTCGTGCGGAGCAGCTCGGCCGCCGCCACCGGCCGGTAGCGGACGCCCTTCAGGGCGAGCGGCACCAGCGCGACGATGACGAGGGCGTTGAAGATCACCGCCGCCAGGATCGCGTTCGCCGGGGACGACAGGTTCAGCACGTCGAGCGCCTTCAGCTCCGGGTACGTGGCGACGAACGCGGCCGGGATGATCGCCGCGTACTTCGCCACGTCGTTCGCGATGCTGAACGTCGTCAGCGCCCCGCGGGTCATGAGCAACTGCTTGCCGACGTGGACGATCTCGATCAGCTTCGTCGGGTTGCTGTCGAGGTCCACCATGTTCCCGGCCTCCTTCGCCGCCTGCGTGCCGGTGTTCATGGCGACGGCCACGTCCGCCTGAGCCAGGGCCGGGGCGTCGTTCGTGCCGTCCCCGGTCATCGCCACGAGGCGGCCGCCCTGCTGGTACTCGCGGATGAGCGCCAGCTTCGCCTCCGGCGTCGCCTCGGCGAGGTAGTCGTCCACCCCGGCCTCGGCGGCGATGGCGGCCGCGGTCAGCGGGTTGTCGCCGGTAATCATCACCGTCTTGATCCCCATCCGCCGCAGCTCCGCGAACCGCTCCTTGATCCCGCCCTTCACGATGTCCTTGAGTTCGATCACGCCGAGGACGCGGGCGTCCCGGCTGACCACGAGCGGCGTGCCGCCGGCCTGGGCGATCGCCCGCACCGCGTCCCGCACCGTGTCCGGGACGGCCCCGCCGAGCGCGCGGACGTGGGCCTCGACGGCGTCGGCCGACCCCTTGCGGACGACACGGCCGTCCAGGTCCACGCCGCTCATCCGCGTCTTCGCCGAGAACGGGACGAAGTGCGGCCTGACCTGCTCCAGGTCGCGGCCCCGCAGCCCGAACTGCTGCTTCGCCAGCACGGCGATGCTGCGGCCTTCCGGCGTCTCGTCGGCCAGCGACGCGAGGTGCGCCGCCTCCGCCAGCTCCTCCGGCTTCACCCCGTCGGCCGGGACGAACCGCGTCGCCTGCCGGTTGCCGAGGGTGATCGTCCCCGTCTTGTCGAGCAACAGCACGTCCACGTCCCCGGCCGCCTCGACCGCCCGGCCGGACATGGCGACGACGTTCGACCGGCTGAGCCGGTTCATCCCGGCGATGCCGATGGCCGACAGCAGCGCGCCGATGGTGGTCGGGGCGAGGCAGACGAAGAGCGCGACCAGCACCGTGACGGTGACCGTCCGCCCCCGGCCGGCCGTTTCGACGGCGTAGGCCGAGAACGGCAGCAGCGTCACCATGACGAGCAGGAAGACGAGGGTGAGGGCGGCGAGCAGGATCGCGAGCGCGATCTCGTTCGGCGTCTTCTGCCGCTTCGCCCCCTCGACCATCGCGATCATGCGGTCGAGGAAGCTCTGCCCCGGCAGCGTCGCGACCCGGACGACGAGCCAGTCGGAGATGACCCGCGTGCCGCCGGTGACGGCGCTGCGGTCGCCGCCGCTCTCCCGCACGACCGGGGCGCTCTCGCCGGTGACGGCGCTCTCGTCCACGGACGCGACGCCCTCGACCACGTCGCCGTCGGCCGGGATCACGTCCCCGGCCGGCACGTACACCAGGTCGCCGACCCGCAGGTCCGCGGCCGGCACGTCGGTCGCCTCGCGGGATTTCACGTCGGTCAGCCGCCGGGCCGTGACGCTCGTGCGGGACTTCCGCAGGGACGCGGCCTGCGCCTTCCCGTGCCCCTCGGCGACGGCCTCGGCGAAGTTCGCGAACAGCACGGTCGCCCACAGCCAGGCGGCGATGCCGAGGACGAACCCGGCCGACTCGCCGCCGCCGCCCCGCACCGCCTGCACCCACAGGAGGGTGGTGAGGATGCTGCCGAGGTAGACGGCGAACATGACCGGGTTGCGGAGCTGCGTCCGCGGGTCGAGCTTCGTCACCGCGGCCACGACGGCGGCCCGCACGATGTCGGCGCGGAACAAACGCGGCGTTTCGGTTCGGGTGTTCATGGGTGTTCGATGGCTCCGGGAACTAGCGCGGCATCAGGTGTTCGACGACCGGCCCGAGGGCGAGCGTCGGGAGGAAGCTCAGCGCCCCCACGACGACGACCACGGCCACGAGCAGGAACACGAACAACCGGGTGTGCGTGGGCAGCGTGCCCGGCCCCGGCGGGGTGTACTTCTTCCGCGCCAGCGACCCGGCGACGGCGAGGACGGGGAGCATCACCCCGAACCGGCCGACGAGCATCGCCAGCCCGAGCGTGCCGTTGTAGAACGGCGTGTTCGCGCTCAGCCCGGCGAACGCCGACCCGTTGTTGTTGGCCGCCGACGAGTAGGCGTACAAAATTTCACTGAACCCGTGTGGCCCGGTGTTCAGCACGCCTTTCTTGCCGTCCTCGAACGCGACGCCGACCGCCGTGCCGATCAGCACCATCGCGCACGGCAGGAGGATGACGAGCGAGGCCATCTTGACCTCGAACGCGCCGATCTTCTTGCCCAGGTACTCCGGCGTGCGGCCGACCATCAGCCCGGCGAGGAACACGGCCACCAGGGCGAACACGAGCATCCCGTACAGCCCGGACCCGACGCCGCCGAACACGACCTCGCCGAGCTGCATCAGCCACAGCGGGGCCAGCCCGCCGAGCGGGGTGTACGAGTCGTGCATGGAGTTCACCGACCCGTTCGACGCGGCGGTCGTGGCGACCGCCCACAGGGCCGAGTTCGGCACGCCGAAACGAACCTCCTTGCCCTCCATGTTCCCGGCCGCCTGATCGACGCCGAGGGCGGCGAGCGCCGGGTTCGGCCGGTCTTCGGCCCAGACCGTGAGGCCGAGCAGCGGGAGGAGAATTACGAACATGGCCGCGAGGATCGCCCACCCCTGCCGACGGTCGCCGACCATGTCGCCGAACGTCCAGCACAGGGCGGCGGGGATGAGCAGGATCGCGACGAGTTGCAGCAGGTTCGACAGCGGCGTCGGGTTCTCCAGCGGGTGGGCGGAGTTCGTGTTGAAGAACCCGCCGCCGTTGGTGCCGAGTTGCTTGATCGCCACCTGCGACGCGACCGGGCCGACGGCGACCGTTTGCGTCGTCACGGGCTTCCCGTCCGCGTCGGCGGCCGGCTCGACGAGTTGCACCTCGTGGTACGCGGAGAACGTCTGCGGCACGCCCTGCGACACGAGCACGAGGGCGAGCACGAGCGACAGCGGGAGCAGGACGTACACCGTCCCGCGGACCAGATCGACCCAGAAGTTGCCGATCGTGTCCGCGCCGCGGCGGGCGAACCCGCGGATCAGGGCCACCAGCACGGCCATCCCGGCCGCGGCGGACGCGAAGTTCTGCACCGCCAGCGCCGCCATCTGCGTCAGGTAGCTCATCGTGCTCTCGCCGCCGTACCCCTGCCAGTTGGTGTTGCTGGCGAAGCTGACGGCCGTGTTGAACGACGAGTCCGGCGAGACCGCCGCCTGCCCCTGCGGGTTGAGCGGAAGCGCCGCCTGCGCCCGCTGGAGGCCGTACACCGCCAGCACGCTGACGAAGCTCAACGCGAGGAGCGCCCCGGCGTACCGCGGCCACGTCATCTCCGCGGCCGGGTCGATGCCGGCGAGGCGGTAGAGGAGCCGTTCGAGGCGGCCGTGCGTCGGCCGGGCGTACACCCGCGCCAGGTACCAACCCAGCGGTCGCACGCAAGCCAGGATCAACCCGACGGCGAGGCCGATTTGAAAGAGGCCGTTGGCGGTCATGAGAACCACTCCGGTTTCATCAGGGCGACGATCAAGTACGCGGCCATTGCGACGGCCGTGACCAGGGCGAGCAGCACGAAGCCGTCCACGGCTACCCCTCCCCTGGGAGCGAGGCCAGGAGCCGGACCAACAGGGCCGACCCGGCGAAGAAGGCGGTGACGATGGCCAGCCAGACGAAATCCATGCGTGCGACCTCCGCGAGACACAGTAAGTATCGCAGGAAGCGGATCAGGGCGGCGTCAAGAGTGGGGGCCGGGGCGTTAAGAAAGTGTCAAGACGGGATGCCGGCGGACCGGCCGCGTGGGCGAGAGGATGTGGGGAGTCGATTCAACGACACAACCCCCGCGGCGGCGGGGGTTGTTCGAGTTACCCGGCAAGGATTCGAACCTTGACAAAGAGAACCAAAATCTCTTGTGCTACCGTTACACTACCGGGTATTCCGTGGGGAATTTATACCGACGCCCGCGGGAAAGCTCAACCCCTCTCGACCGGTCGCGGTGAAAAAAACCGCCCGCCTGGCGGCGGGCGGCGAGTCAACGATTGCGGCGGTCACGGCTCAGTCGTCCGAGCCGGCGGCCTTGCCGATGGCCCCGCCGGTCAGCTTCACCGAGATCACGATGTCCGTCTTCTCCACCTTGCTCTTCAGCGACTTCGTCACGTCCGTGATGATCGGCTTCATCTGCGGGGCCTGACCGCCGATCAGCGGCAGCAGCGCCTTCGCCTTGCCGAGCAGGTCGTCCACCGTCGCCCCGAAGTCGTCGGCCGCGGCCGCGTCCTTCATCGTCATCTGGATGTCCAGCGCCACGTCGCCGGTCACCTTCAGCGTCATCGACGAGCTTTCCATCTTCTCCAGCTGCTTCTTCAGCTTCTCCGGGTCGTCGATGCCGGGGATGGCCGGAATGTCGCCGACCTTGCCGTTGCTCACGCCGACGCCGAACATCGACGCCTTGCCGTCCATCTTCGCGACGAGCGCGGCCAGCTCCTTCTTCATCGCCGACTTCGACTTGTCGTCGGACGCCTTCATCGCGGCCGTCACGATCTTCTTGTCCGTCCCGCCGACGAGCGTAGTGTTATCCACGACGCTGGCGAAGAACGGCTCCGGCCGGTTGTTCGCGGTGAACTTGACCAGCGTGTAGTCGCCGTCCTTGACGATCGACACCTTGTCCCCGTCCTTCTTGGCGGCGGCCTCGGCGGCCTCGAACAGCTTCGCCGGGTCGAACTTGCCGCGGACGACGACGAGCGCCTTCATGTTCTGCGGGTCGTCGCCCCAGAACCCGCCGGTGATCGTGTCCACGTCCTTGAGCGGGTCGAGGCCGAGGTCCTTGAGCGCCTTCTGGGCCTCGTTCCCCTCCATCGCCTGCTTCAGGTTGGCCAGGGCGTACTTCTTGAACAGGTCGGACTCGATGATTTGCTTGAGGTTGATCTGGAAGTACGACTCGGCCTCGGCCGGGATCAGCTTCTCGACCTCGGCGGCGCGGATCGGGGTCGCGGTCAGGCCGATCCCGATGGCGGCGGCCGCCACCAGACTACGAACGAATCGCATGAATCTCTCCTGGTTCGGTGGATCGCGGCCGTGGTCCGCACGCAACCGCTAGACGATCTACCCCGCCGGCGGGCGGCGGGTTTCGCCGTTCCTGTAGAGGTTACCCGAACCCCACGGGTCCGGGTAGGGGACGCGGGGTTGTTCGCCGAATCCGGGTCAAACTTTGGCGGCGACCTTCAGGAATTTCACCAGCATCTTCGTGAACTGCGGCAAGTCGTCCGGCCCGCGGCCGGTCAGGAAGTTCCCTTCCACGATTGCCGGTTCGTCCCGGTACGTCGCCCCGGCGGCCCGCACGTCGTCCCGGATGCCGGGCGAGCAGGTGACGGTCCGGCCGTCGAGCGCCCCGGCGCTGAGGAGCAACTGCGGCCCGTGCCCGACGGCCGCGATCTTCCCCTCTTGGGCGAACGTGCGGACGACATCGACGACGGCCTCCAGCACCCGCAGCTTCTCGGCCGCGGGGCCGTCCGGGATCAGGAGCAGGTCGAAGTCGCTGGGGTTCAACTCGTGGATGCGGGCGTCCGGCTCGACGTGGTAGCCGTGCTGCCCGGTAATGCCGTGGAGCATCGGGCCGGCGAGGGTGACGTGGACCCCCTCCTCCTGGAGGCGGTACATCGGCACGAACAAGGTCAATTCTTCGAAGCCGTTAGCCAACAGTACAAGGGCTTTCATGGCGGTCTCAAGCAGGTGTGAATGAAGCGGATATGCTGATTCTAACGGCCCCCTCGAAAACGCAAAAGGCCGATATCCCAGGGCGGTCGCCCCGCACGCTTCCCGGCTTTCTGATTGCGTCGGCCCGCCCGTCGGTCTATGCTTGGAACGTCCCGCCTGCCGCCCGCGTCCAACCCTTGGTCGGTCCCACCACACTCGCGGCCCTCGCGCCGTCCCGCCTCGGAGGTTCTCTCCAATGCTCACGTTCTGGGGTTCCCGCCAGCCGCACTGCGACACCGTCAACCGCCGCAACTTCCTCGCCCTCGGCGCGTTCGGGGCCGGGCTGACGCTCGCCGACCAACTCCGGGCGAAGGCCGCGTCGCCGACCGCGGCCCGGTCGCTCGCGTCACCGAAGTCGGCCATCATGGTCTACCTGCCCGGCGGCCCCAGCCACATCGACATGTACGACCTGAAGCCGGACGCCCCGGCCGAGTTCCGCGGCGAGTTCAAGCCGATCAACACGAACGTACCGGGCGTGCAAATTTCCGAGCACATGCCGATGCAGGCGGCGATGTTCGACAAACTCGCCGTCGTCCGGTCGATCGTGGCGACGGACGAGCACAGCGACAGCTATGTCATGACCGGCTACCCGGAACAGATCAACCGCACGGCGGGCCACCCGTCGTTCGGGTCGGTGATGTCGAAGCTGAACGGCGGGCGGGACGACGTGCCGGCTTACGTCTCGTTGCGGGGCATGAGCATCGGCACGGAGCCGGGCTACCTCGGCGTGGCGCACCGGCCGTTCACGCCGGACGGGTCGGGCCGCGAGAACCTGCGGGCCAAGCACGCGGGCGAGAAGATGGACGACCGCAAGGGGCTGTTGACGCGGTTCGACAGCGCCCGCCGGGACGTGGACGCCAGCGGCACGATGAAGGGCCTCGATTCCTTCACCCAGCGGGCGTTCGACATGATCGCCAGCGGGACCGTCCGGAAGGCGCTCGACCTGAAGAAGGAAGACCCGCGGTCGCTCGACCGGTACAAGGGCGTCGAGCAGTTCCTGACGGCCCGGCGGCTGATCGAGTCCGGCGTCGGGTGCGTGACACTCAGCTACGGCGGGTGGGACACGCACACGTCGAACTTCAAGGAGTTGAAGAAGCAGCTGCCGATGCTCGACCGCGGTCTCGCGAACATGATCCGCGATTTGGATGAACGCGGGATGCTGGAGGACACGGTCGTCGTGGTGTGGGGGGAGTTCGGCCGGACGCCGAAGGTCAACGGCAGCGACGCCGGCCGCGATCATTGGTCGCCGGTGATGAGCGCGCTGGTGGCCGGCGGCGGACTGAAGGTCGGGCAAGCCGTCGGCGCGTCGTCGGCCCGCGGCGAGTACCCGAAGGACCGGCCGTACAAGGTCCCGCACCTGCTGAGCACGCTGTACCGGGCTGTTGGGATCGACCCGGCCGTGACGTTCCCGAACGGCAGCGGCCGGCCGATGTACGTCCTCGACGACCGCGACGCGGTGACGGAGTTGGTGTAACCGCTGACAATCCTGGGACCGCGGGCGGCCCGCCCGCCCACCTTCCCGGCCGCGGGGACCGGCCTCAAGTGACCGGGGCCGTGGCGGGCGGGACGCCCGCGGTCCCAGGGTTTACCCGCCTCACTTCCCGTCGAGCGCCGTCAGCACGTCCGCAACCTTCGCGCGGTCGCCGTGGCCGGTGCTCACCTTCGCGAACGTCACCTTCCCGTCCTTGCCGATCACGAACGTCGAGGGGAACGCCGTCTCGTTCTTCGCCTCCCACCGCAGGCCGTAGGCGGACGTGAACGTGTAGTCCGGGTCGAGCAGAATCCGGAAGTGGTCCGGGTAGTCCTTCCCCTTCACGAAGTCGTCCGCGTGCTCCTTCAGCTTGTCGGCCGGGCCGGGGTAGACGAACAGCACGGTCGCGCCGCGCGTCTTCAACTCGTCCCCCTTGCCGCGGAACTTGCCGAACTGCTCGCTGCAGATCGGGCACTGGTAGCCGGGGTTGCCGCGAAGTACGACGAGCACGACCGGCCCCTTCTCGGCGACGGCGGACAGTTTCACCTTCTCGCCGCCGAGGGCCGTCAGCTCGAAGTCCTTCGCCGCGTCGCCGACCTTCGGCACGGCCTTCGGGTCCGGCTTCGGGGCGGAGTCGGCCGGCGCGGACGTGCAGCCGACGAGGAACAGGACCAGCCAGGCGGATCGCAGGGAAATCATCGTCGTCGCTCCGGGGAGGAATGGGCGACGGTTGGATGCCGAAGGTGCGGGCGGGTTACTTCGATTTCGCTTCGAGGGCGTCGAGGAGCGTCGCCGCGAGCCGCGACCGCTCGACCCGGCGGTAGCAATCGCCGGCCCCTACGTAGGCCCACTCGCCCATGCCGTCGAGGGTGTTCGCGGCCATGAGGTCGGCCGCCGAGTGCAAGCGGGACTTCTCGGCGATGTCCAGCAGTTCCGCCTCGGTCACGCCGACTTCGAGCTTGAACTTCACGAGTAGCCCGGCGAACTTCCAGTCGGACCGAATCTTGTCCACCAACTTCGGCGCGGGCGTGAGCCGTAGCCACAGGTCGGCGTGACTTCCCTTCACCTTGCCGGCGGACACGTCGATGAACGCGTCGCCGACCTTCGCGAACGTGCCGACGACGTGGTAGTCGTTCACGGCTGCCGCGTGGACGACGGCGTCGAACCCGCCGCCGGGGATCGCCTCGGCCATGCGGGCCTCCAGGTCCTCGAACGTGCGGTACGTCTTCACCTGCCACTCGGGGGCCTCGCGCGGCCGGGTAGTGGGGATCGCGGCCAGCACTTCGGGGTGCGACGTGATGAACGTGACGGCGTGCCCGCGGTCGAACGCGGCGGCGGCGATCTGCGCCCCGGTGCGGCCGGAGAAGACGTTGGTGATGCACCGCACCCGGTCGATCGGCGTCTGCGTGTTCCCGGCGGTGACGAGGATGTTCATGGGGAAGTGCCTTGGCTTTGTAGGGCGGGTCAAGGCTCTGCCCCGACCCGCCGGCGCGCCTGATGCCCCCGGCGGGTCGGCGCAGAGCCTTGACCCGCCCTACAAGAAATCACTTCTCTTCGATGCAGTAAAGGTGCTTCTCGCCACGAAGAAAGAGCGTCTTCCCGACGACCACCGGCGATGCGTCGAACTTGTCGTCGAGCGTGTTCGTCGCCAGCACCTCGGCCTTACTTCCGGCCGCGAGTACGAGCGTCGTCCCGGTGCGGTCCGGGAAGTAGAGCCGCCCGGCCGCCGCGACCGGCGAGGCGTAGAACTGGCCGACCTTCGGCAGCCGCTCGCCGGCGAGGATCGGCTTGCCGGTCTTCGCGTCGAGGATCGTCAGCACCTGCGTGTTCGCCTGGGTGAAGTAGAGCCGGCCGTCGTACAGCACCGGCGACGGCACGTAGGGCGTCCCCTTCTTGTACTGCCACACGAGCTTGTCGGCGGGAACCTCGCCGCTCGAACTCAGCGGCACGGCGACGGCCGCGGCCCCGCGGTAGCCGCTCATCACGTAGGCGACGCCGTCCGCCACCAGCGGCGACGGGATGGCGTTCGTGGTCATCCCGCCGACCTCCCACTGGACCGCGCCGTTCGCCAGGTCGTAGGCCCGCACGCGGGTCGTCCCGTTCACGATCACCTGCGTCCGGCCGTTGTGCTCGACCACGAACGGCGTGTTCCAGCTCGTCTTCTCGTCGCGGCTGACTTCCCACGTCGTCTCGCCGGTCGCGGGGTTCAGCACGATCAGCTTCGAGTCTGCCTCTTGGTCCCAGTTCAGAATGAGCGAGTCGCCGTGAATCACCGGCGTGACCGCCTCGCCCCAGGCGAGCCGGGAGTGGATGCGGCCGAGGTTCCGCTCCCACAGCTTCGTCCCGGCGAGGTCGTAGGCGAAGATGCCGAACGACCCGAACGACACGTAGAGCCGCTTCCCGTCGGTCGTCGGCGACCCGGCGGCGTAGGAGTGCGTCTCGTGGTGGCCCTCGTGCGGCACGGCCTCGGCCGCCGTCTTCCGCCACTTCTCGCGGCCGGTCGCGCGGTCGAAGCTGAGGACCTCGAACTTGTAGAAGTGCCGCGGCGGGACTGTATTCGTCTTGAACCGAGGGTCCGGTTTCGGCAGTTCCGCCGCCGTCGCCTCGCGGTCGGTCTTTGACGCAGTCACGACGAAAACTTGATCCTCCCACACGATCGGCGTGGCGCTCCCCTTCCCCGGCAGCGGAGCTTTCCACTTGACGTTGGTGTTCTCGTCCCACTTCGTCGGCGGGTTGGCGTTCGCCGCGGCGACGCCGTTGGCCGTCGGCCCGCGCCAGTGCGGCCAGTTGTCCGCGGCCGTGCCGAGTGCGCTCATCGCGAACAGGAGTGCGAGGGTGAGGGGTCGCTTCATGGCGGGTCCTTATTTCCGGATGACGAACTCGGCGAATCGCTCCATCTCTTCCAACTGCGGGCTGCACTGCAATAGCAGCAGGTTCACGCCCGCGGCCTCGAACGCGGCCACCTGATCGACGACCTGCTGAGGCGTGCCGACGAGGCCGGACCGCAGCCCGCGGTTGCTGACGGAGTATTCTTCGAGCGACACCCGCTGTTCGAGCTGCGTGCCGCTCAGCCACTGCTGGTAGTTGTGGTACCCCGCGGCCGACTGCTTCACGTCCGTGATGCGGGCCAGCTCCGCCTTCGCCTCGGCCTCCGTGTTCCGCACGATGGAGTACGCGGCGATGCCGTACTGCATCGGCGGTAGCCCGAGCTTCTCCCGCCTCACGGCCATGTCCGCGATCTTCTCCTTGATCCGCGCCGGCGGGTCGCCGTGCATCACGTAGGCGTCGCACGTCTTCGCGATGAGATTCTTCGCCGCCTCCGACTCGCCGCCGGCGTAGATCGTCGGCCGCGGCTTCGTCACCGGCTTCGGCTGAAGGATCGAGTCCTTCAGCTTGTAATACTTCCCGTCGAAGTCGAACCCGTCGCGCGTCCAGAGGTTGTCGAGCACTTCCAGCCACTCGGCGGTGCGGGCGTACCGGTCGTCGTGCTGCTCGAAGTGGACGCCGTACTTGGTGGCCTCGTCCTTCCACCAACTGGAGACGACGTTCAGCGACAGCCGCCCGCCGCCGCCGATGTGGTCGATGTTCGCGGCTTGCTTCGCGAGCAGGGCCGGGTTGTGGAACGTCGGCCGCACGGCGACCATGTATTCGAGGGTGTCCGTGACGGCCGTGAGCGCGGCGGCCGTGCTCCACGCATCGAGCGACGGCTCGGCCTCGCCCTTGATGTCGTTGAGGTTCAGTTCCGCGACGAGCGTGAGGTCGTACCCGATCTTCTCGCTGCGCTGCGCGAGTCGCTTCGCGTATTCCCAGGTGGCGGCCATGTTCTCGTCTTCGACGTTGCGAAGCCACCCGCCGAACACCGGGAGCCAGTAGCCGTACCGCATGTAGGAACCTCAGTATTCACTCGGATCGTATTGCAGCTCGAAACACCCGACTTCCGAAGTCCGGCTTCGACTTCGGAAGTCGAGCGAGATCAGCCACCCGCCGGCCGGGAAGAACCGTCCCGGCGTGGATGGACTTCCGAAGTCGAAGCCGGACTTCGGAAGTCGGCCGCTCAAATCGCCGCGTCCCCACGGGCCGTCGCCCGCGCTTCCAAGTAATCCACCAGCCGCGCGAACGGGTCGAACCCGATTACGTTCTTGGCGTCCGCCACGAAGTTCGACAGGGCGTTCACGTCGTAATAAACCAGCCGGCCATCGCGGTCGTCGATCATGTACTCGATCCCGCCCACGTCGATCTCCGCCGCCTGCACGATCGCCTCGCACGCGGCCACTACCGCCGGCGGCGGGGTGTAGCCTTCCACCTTCAGCCCGGTCTTCGGCGCGTCGATCGGGCAGGCGGAGCGTTGCAGCTCGACGCCGTCGCTCCGCTGGCAGATGTCGGCCGGGCAGAGGTTGAACGTGTCGCCCGTCGTGAACACCTTGATCGCGTAGAGGAATTTGCCGCCGAGCGTCTCGACCCGCGTGATGTGCCCGCCGCGGGCCGGGACGTACTCCTGCACCAGGGCCGTGTGGTCCACGCCGAAGTCGAGCCGGTCCTCGGCCGCGGCACGGGCCAGGTCTTCCGACGTGTCGAAGCGAACGATGCCCGCCCCGCTGCCGCCGACGTTTGCCTTCACCACGACCGGGAACCGCAGCCCCGTCGCCGCCGCGACCGCCCGCGACGGGTGGTTGATGACCCGCGACCGCGGGTACGGCAGGCCGAGCGATTCGAGGAGCGTCAGCTGTCGGGCCTTCGAGATTTCGTACCCGAACGCGGTCAGCCCGTTGACGACGGGCACGCCGAGGCGGTCCAGATGCGCGAGGAAGTTGAGCGTGAAAAACATCCCCTGCACGCCGCCGCGGAGGTACGCCGACGGACTCATGCGGTTGAACACGAGGCCGTAGGGGGCGGTGTCGTCGGCCGGGTCGTAGTGGTGGCCCCGCGGGTCGAGGGCGACGTGCGGGATGCCGCGGCGGTCGAGTTCGGCGAACAGCGGCCGGAACCAGTCGGGGTGCTCGTGGTAGATCGCGAACGGTCGGTACGACGGCATGAGGCGTCCCGCGGGGTGTGATGAGGGAAGAGTAGACAGGAACGTGCGGGGCAGCAACGGCGAAGGGTCGGCGTTCTTTCGAGCCTGCAAAAAGTCGAGTCGGGCGGTCCCGTCGGCATGGGCCGACGGAACCGCCCGACTTCACTGGAAGCCGGTAACTTACTTCTTCCGCTTGTACGTGATGGTGAACCCCGGCTCCTTGCCGTCGCCCATGTACATGCTGAAGTTCACCGTGTCCTCGTCCTTCCACTCGGAGACGGCCTTGAACTTCGTCGGCTTGCCGTCCATGCCGGGGCCGTCGCCGGTCATCGTCAGCGTCTTCGTCTTCGCGTCGAACGTGCCCTCCATGTTCAGCGGGCTGGTGGACCAGCTGTCCACCCAGATGCCCACGTACTTCTTCTTCGCCGGGTCGTAGGAGTCGAGGCCCTTGCCGGTGAACTTCGCCCCGCCCAGGTCGCTCTCGAAGTTGCTCACCAGCCACAGGCCGCCGAGTTCCATCTTGTACGTGCAACTCCCTTTGGACTCCATGCCGGCCATCTTCATCGTGGTTTCCCACGTCCCTTCCCACTTCTTGAGCATCTGGTGCTCCGGGCCGGGCTTCACCGCCTCCTGGGCGCGGATCGGCGTGCCGGCGAGGGTCAGGGCCACGGCCGCCACGAACAGGGTTCGCAGAACTTTCATCACGTCTCTCCAGAGGGGTGGGCGAGGGACGGCCGCGGCGAACGGGTGTGAATCGCGACGCGGTCGTATGCGAAGGGTTCTAACCCGACAACCGGGCGGGCGAAAGCTCGGTAGTGAACAAGATGTCAAAAATTTACGCACGAACGTCGATACGGTCGGTACGGGACGCCCGTTCAGTCAGGTACGCGGCCAGGGCCTCCCGCCACGGCCGCGGGGCCGGGACGCCGACGGTCGTAAGCTTCGCGCAGGACAGCACGCTGTACGGCGGCCGCTTCGCCGGGTCGTTGCGCTCGGCCGTGGCAATCGGGGAAAGGTTTGCCGACACGCCGGCCTGTCGGAAAACCTCGGCCGCCAAGTCGTGCCACGTCGTCCCGCCGGCGTTGGTCGTGTGGAAGAGGCCGGTCGCGGCCGCGGCGATCAGCGCGGCAATCGTCGCGGCCACGTCCTTCGTGTAGCTCGGCGTGCAGAGCTGGTCGTTGACCACCCGCAGCGGCTTCCCCTGCCCGGCGACCCGGAGCATCGTCTCGACGAAGTTCCCGCCCTTGCCGCCGCTGCCCCAGACGCCGTACAGCCCGCACGTCCGGACGACGAGGTGCTTCGGGCACAGGGACCGCACGACGTACTCGCCGCAGAGTTTGCTCAGTCCGTACACGCTCACCGGGCCGGGGGCGTCGTCCTCGGCGAACGGCGTGGCGCGGGCCGCGTTGAGGCCGAATACGTAGTCGGTGCTGACGTGGACGAGTTTCGCGTCCGCCTCGCGGCAGGCCGTCGCCAGTTCCCGCACGCCCCAAGCGTTCACGGCGAACGCGGCGTCCGGCTCGGCCTCCGCCTTGTCCACGAGGTTGTACGCGGCGCAGTTCACGACGAGGTTCGGCGAGTGTTGCCGCACGAGGGCCGTGAGGCTGCCGGGTGTGCCGAAGTCGGCGTCGGCCCGCGTGGCGGCGACGACCTCTCCGGGCAGCAGCGGCGTCAGGTCGCGGCCGAGTTGCCCGGCGGAGCCGAGGACGAGCGTTTTCATAGTAGTAGGCACTCTCCGTGTGCCGTCCCCTTCACCGCCGCGGCGAGTTCGTCCGAGTCGCTGCGACCAACAGCAGACGGCACACGGAGTGTGCCTACTACTATAAAAAAACCGGCGGGCCAAGCCCGCCGGTTTCACATTATCCCTGACCCCTTACTTCTTCTCGACGAAGCTCGTGTCCTTCGTCTTCACGGTCGTCGTCTGCTCCTGGTAGAGGTCGATCGTCGTGTCCGTGCCGCCGATCGTCACGTTCAGCTTGCCGACCAGCTTCACCGACAGATTCGACTGCTCGACGCGGCCGGTCTTCGGGTTGTACAAGATGAAGTTCGCCTTCTCGCCCGGCTTGTACGGCTCCGTCTTCAGCTCGCCGCCCTTGATCTTGAACAGCAAGCCCTCGCCCTGGTCGGCGGCCGGGGCCTTGTACGTCATGACGGTCACGACCTCGATCCGGTCCAGTTCCTTCTCGGCCGCGTTGACGCCGGCCGCGTTCTTGCCGGTGTACGTGTACGTCGTCACCGTGTCGTAGGAGCCGATGGGGCCGAGGTTCATGGTGGCCTTCTTCTCCCACTTGCCACCGACCGTCTGCTCCTTGTCCGCGGTCAGCCCGAACGACGGGTCGGTCATCTGCTTCATCGCCTCGTCGGTCAGCATCTTCTTGAGGAGCGATTCCATCTGCTGGTTGACGCCGCCGAGCTTCTTGAGGAAGTCGTCCTTGCCGTCCACCTTCTCGACGACCATGCCCTTGCCGAACGTGATGATGAACTCGGTGCCGACGAGCTTCGAGAAGAAGTCGGCCAGGCCGGGGTTCCCGGCCGCGCCGGCCGCGTTCGCGTTCGTCGAGTCGTACTCCACCTTGTTCCCGGCGATGTCGATCTTCATCCGCACGCCTTCGATCGTCTGCTTCACCGTCCACTTGTCGTTGGCGAAGTTCGTCGGCAGCCACTTAAAGAAGAACGTCTGCTCGTGCGTCTGCACGAGGTCGGACCCGCCCTGGACCTTGATCGTCTGCGTGACGGTCGTGGTCATCTCCTGGAAGAACGCCTTGTCCTTCTCGAACTTCGTCTCGAACTTGGCCGCATTCACGCCGGGCGTCGCGGGGGCCGGGGCCGGCGCGGGGGCGGGCGGGGCCGGCGTGCCCGGTTTCGTCTCGGCCGGCTTCTTCTCCTCCGGTTTGGGCGGGTCGGCCTTCTTCTCCCCGGCCGGCGGGGTTTGCGCGACCACGAACGTGGTGCTCGCGGCGAGCAGGGCGAACGCCAAGAGGCGGTATCGGAACACGGCAGAGTCTCCGGTGGCTTCGGGAAGGACGGATTTTTTACCCCCGCGTCCGGGGGAAGCAAGGGTGCGGCGGAAACAAAGTAGTAGGCACACTCCGTGTGCCGTTTCCTTCCGGCCGCGGAGACCGGCACGGAGTGATTGCGGCCGACAGCAGACGGCACACGGAGTGTGCCTACTACTATGGCCGCCGCGGAGTTCATCAGGGCCGCTGCGACCGGCCGCATACGGCACACGGAGTGTGCCTACTACTCTGTTACGCCGGTTGCCCTTCCGCCGTTCGCGGGAATCGGCTTATCCTATGGCCCGGAATGAATCCGCATCGACCGCCACGGATGGTCCGCGATGCCCGCCGCCACCCGCCGCTTCCGCGGCCCGCTCCGCGTCCTGCTCGCCCTCGTCGTCCTCGATCTCGTTGTAATCGCGACGGCCGGCACGTGGGACCGGTACTCGCCGGACGACTACGCTGCGCGGGTGGAGGGCTGCGCGAAAGAGCGGCGGGACGTGGTGGTCCTCGGCGGCTCCGTCGTCAGCGAAGGCATTCAGCCGCGCGAGATCGTCGGCGCGAACTGGAACGGCGAGCCGCTTCTCAACGCCTACGCCGTCGGGCTGCCCGGCGGGACCACGTCGGAGTTTTACCACGCCGTGAAGCTCGCCTGCCCGACGCCGCCGAAGCTCCTCGTCTACGGGATCACGGCCAGCGACCTCAATGACAGTCGCCACGAGCCGCACGGCCCGGCGTCGCTGATGACGTTCTCCGACGCCGTGGAATGGGCGCGGACGCGGCCGGATTCACGGTCGTGGGTCGTTCGCCAGTATCTATCGGCCCGCGTCTCTCGCGCCTGGTCCCTGTGGCGGCACCGCCACGGCATACGGATGTGGGCCGCGTCCCAGTTCGACGACACGACAGACTCGGCCCGCGAGGCGAAGGAGCTTCGCGACTACGCCGACGCGCTCCGGACCGGCGACGGGTACGCCCCGGCGAAGGGGTTCGTCGAGCAGCGGTACGACGCCGTGAAGCGGGACAACAGCCCGCAGTCCCCGTTCAAGTTCCTCGACAACTACAAGACCGGCTCGCACCGGACGTACCTGCACAAGCTGATCCGCTGGGCGGGTGACAACGGGGTGTCACTCGTGCTGGTGGACGTGCCGGTGACGGCCGACCTGGAGGCGAAGTACGCCACCGCGTTCGCCGAATACCGGAAGTTGCTGGCCGAGGAAGAGGCGGCCCACGGGCTGACGGTGATCCGCGCCCACCGGGACATCGTCGGCATCACGGACGCCGGGTTCGCGGACACGATCCACCTGAACGCGACCGGGGCGACGGTGTTCTCCCGGTGGCTGAAGTTGAAGCTGGACGAAATCGGCCGCCCGCCGACGACGGACGAGAACCGCGTCCGGGCACAGGTCGGGGAGGCTCGCCCGTGACGGTCGGCAGCAAGGCGTTCCTAATCTTCCTCGTCGTCGTCCTCGTGGGCTACCACCGGCTCCGCGGCCGGACGGCGAAGTACGCCTTCCTCCTCCTCGCGAGCTGGGCCTTCTACGCCGCGTGCAGCCCGTACTACCTGTGGGTGCTGTTGCTGCTCACCGGTGTCGATTTCGCCGTCGGGAAGCGGATCGACGCCGCGACCGACGAGCGAGTGCGGAAGCGGTGGCTCATCGTCAGCGTCGTGTCGAACCTCGGCCTGTTGTTCGCATTCAAGTACACCGTCTTCGTCTGGGACACCGGGGCGGCCGTGTGGGGCCTGTTCGCCGACGTGCCGCCGCGGGCGTGGGACATCCTGCTGCCCCTCGGCATCAGCTTCCACACGTTCCAGGGCATCAGCTACACGGTCGATATTTATCGCCGGCAAATTAAGGCCGTGAACAGCTTCCTCGACTACGCGCTGTTCGTCGCGTTTTTCCCGCAGATGGCGGCCGGGCCGATTGTGCGGGCGGTGGAGTTCCTGCCGCAGCTGGTCACGCCGCCGGTCCCGACCGCGGACCAAGTTCGCGACGGTGTGTTCCTGTTCGCCCGCGGGCTGTTCAAGAAGCTCGTGATCGCGGACCAGCTCGACCAACTGTTCGTGTCGGCCGCGTTCGAAGACCCGGCCGCGTTCTCACCCGCAGCGTGCCGGTGGGCGGCGCTGGCGTGGGCGGTGCAAATCTACTGCGACTTCTCCGGGTACACGGACATGGCCCTGGCCGCGGCGAAGTGGTTCGGGTTCGAGCTGCCGGCGAACTTCAATCTGCCGTACTTGGCCGCGAACATCACCGACTTCTGGCGGCGGTGGCACCTGTCGCTCTCGACGTGGCTCCGCGACTACCTGTACTTCCCGCTCGGCGGCAGCCGCGGTTCTGCGGCGCGGACATACCTGAACCTGATGGCGATCTTCGTCCTGTGCGGCCTCTGGCACGGGGCGACGTGGGCGTGGTTCGTGTACGGCGTCTACAACGGCCTGCTCGTGTGCGCCCACCGGGCGTTCGACCTGGCACTGAGGGGAAGGCCGTGGGCCGACCGGGTGCGCGGGTCGGCGGTGTGGGCCGTGTTCGCGTGGGCGGCGACGTTCGCGCAGTTGCTCGTGGCGCTGATCCTCGTGCGGATGACCTCGTGGGCCGGCGGCGGGGCGATGTTCGCGGGCGTGCTGGGAGTGTCGGACGGAACGCGCGGCGTACCGGCGGTCGTGCCGCTACTGGTGCTGCTAGGGCTGGCGGGGCACGGGTGGGAGTTACTCCGCGAGCGGCTGCCGGTGCTGAAGGCGGAGTGGGAAGTGGTCCGCGTCGCGAACGCGGCGGTGTGCCTGGCGGCGGTCGTCGTGTTCAGCCCCGGCGTCGGGAAGACGTTCATTTACATACAGTTCTGACAGATAGCGGCGGGCTTGCCCACCGTGCGGCCGAGTCTTCGAGGCCGCGTGCGCCTTCCTCCCACGGACGCCTGATTGCGATGGGAGGAACGTCCCGGCAACGGGAAGGCCCACGCGGTTTCTCGAAGACTCGAAACCGCACGGTGGGCAAGCCCACCGCTATATGACGGGTGCCGAGACGTGTCAGTACAAATACTCCATGAACCGCCTCCGTTGGCCGCTCCTGATCGCGGTCGTCTGCCTGCCGCTGGCGCTGATCGTCTACGGCGTCCGCATCCCCGGCCTCGGGCCGTCGAACTACGCCGCCCCGATGCCGGTCCCGGACGGCGACCGCGAGATCGCGTTCTTCAACACCACCACCAGCGGCGCGAACTGGGAGCGGTTCGTGGCCGGTGTCCGCCGGGCCGCGGCCGGGCTGCCCGGCGTTTCCGTCGATGACTCGGCCGCGTTCCTCGACCAGACGACGGCTGTGCCGGAGGTCGTCGTCGGGATGCACGGCCGGCCCGGCAAGCTCCGGTTCCGGTGGTACAAGCTGAGCGGCGACCACCCGCCCGCGTACTGGTGCAAGCTCCTCGGCGAGCGGCAACCCGCGCCGCTGGCCGTCATCGGCGGCGGCAGCAGCGACCGCGCCCGCGACATGGCCCTCGCCCTCGCCGGGCAGACGGAGTGGAAAGGTCAGCGGCCGATCTTCTTCATCACGAACGCGACGGCCGAGAAGGTCTACACCGGCCTCGACGACGCGAACGACAAGGACGCGGCCGTCGGCCAGACGACGGACCTGCTCCGCATCTACGAAGGCCGGTCGTTTCGGTTCTGCTTCAACAACCGGCAGATGGCGGAAGCGATCCTCGACTTCGTGTGGGAATCGCCGACGCTCCGGCCCCGACTCCTCAGCGATGACGTGAAGCTCGCCGTCGCGTCCGGGGCGCTGGCCGCCGCCGACCCGCCGATCAAGCCGACCGTCTTCTACGTGGACTGGGACGACGACCCGTACTCCGCCGACCTGATCGGCCAGTTCCGCGAACTCCTGTACTCGCCGGCCGGCCCCAAGCCGACGCCGACGCTCTCCGGGTGGCAGGTCCCGTTCAGCGTCGGCGGATACTACAACCCGAACCGCCGGGAGGAGGAAGTCGCCGACGCGATGCTCAAGGAACTGCACATGCTGCCGCCGCAGCGGTCGCTGTTGCTCATCCCGACGGTTTCTTCCCCGGCTCGGCGGCTGATCCGGACGCTCGCCGGGGCGTCGCCGGGCCTCGGGCGGAAGGTCGTCGCGATCAACGGCGACGGCATGGGCGTGAACACCATCCTGCGGGACGGCGAGTTCGCGTGGCCGGTCCGGTCGCTGACCGTGCCGCTCATCCTGTTCGCGCACAACAACCCGGTCGGGTGGGACGAGGGGCCGACGCCGGACGGCGGCTATCGGCTTGAGCCGCCGAACGGCACCGACGACGTGCTGCACTTCGCGGACATGGTGAAGACGCTCGCCCGCGGCACGTTCGGTGACGGCGAGCTGGCGTCCGGCGGGGACGTCCTGGCGAAGCGGATTCGCGGCCTGCAACCGGCGATCTTCGACGAATCCGGCAACCGCGTCGGCGGGCGGAACGAGTACGTCTGCGTCGTGCTTCCGAAGGACGGGGAAGAGGCCGGGCTGCCGGAGGGCGTTCTCGAAGTGTGGCGGTCCACCCGCCGCCGCGGGTGGCAACTCGTCCGGACGCGGGCACTGAGTCAGACGATGACGGGGGTGCGGCCGTGACGCTCTCGCCCTCCACGACCGCGGCCATCGCGCTCCCGGCGAAGCGGGCCGTGTGGAAGTACGTGGGCGGCCTCGCACCGGTCGTCGTGCTGTGGGCCGTCCTCGTCGGCTGGCTCGTGAGTTTGCTCTACGACCGCGCGACATGGTCCGAGGAAGCCGACCGGGCGACGATCCGCGAGTGGATCGACGAGTCGCGGAACTTCCGCAAGACGCTCCCCGAACTGGTGAAGGAGTACGTCCGCATCCGCGACGACGACCCGGACGGCACGGACGACCCCCGCCGCCAGGAGACGAAGCGGGCGGAAGTGCTGGAGCACATGCGGTCGCTCGTCGAGCCGACGCGGGCCTACGTGAACCAGCTCCCGCTGTTCCCAGAGATTTACCGGCTGGAGGTCGATCTCGGCCCGCCGACCGGGTCCAAGAATGCGGACCGTGACGTGCTGTCGTGGGTGTCCACCGTGCCGAAGCCCACGCGACAGAACAGCGACCGGCTGGATGTGTTGGAATATGCCCCGTTCGGCGACGGCCGCGCCACGATCCGCTGTGAGTACCGGCTGCACGCCTTTAACAAGCTGCAACGGCTGGAACAGGAGCGGCAGCGGATGTCGCTTCTCGCCGGCGCGCTCTTATTGACTGCTACGGCGTTGGCCGCCTTGTTCGTCATCCGTTTCCTTCGCCGCGAACGACAGCGCGAGGTCGCCCGGCTGACGGCGATTGCCGAGGCGGAACACCGCGAGATCGAATTGCTCCAGGCCCAGCACCGCGAGGACGAGGCCGCCCGGATTCAGTCGCAACTTCAGGCCCAACTCCTCGGTAAGCAACTCGAAACCGCCGACCTGCAACGGCGGGCGATGGAGGCCGAGAAGACGACGCTCGAAATGAAGTCGCAGCTCTACGCCAGCATCGGGATCATGGCCGGCAGCTACGCGCACAACATCAAGAACCTCCTCGTCCGGCCGAACGACCTACTCTCGCGGTGCATCGAGGTCAATGGGCTGTCGAACGAGCAGGAGGGGATGCTGCACGAGGTGAGGTCCACGCTCGGAACGGTGACCGAGCGGCTGCAACAGATATTGAAGACCGTCCGCCGCGACCCGTCGAACGCCGAGGTAACGACGCTCGACCTGGCCGCGCTGGTCCGCGACTCGGTCAACACCTGGGCGGACATGGGGCGGGACAAGTGGAAGCTGAAGCTGACCGCCGACGTGCCGGCGGAACCAGTCTGCATCACCGGCGACAGTTCGCACCTTCAGCAGGCGATCGAGAATTTAATTTTCAACGCCCGCGACGCGACGTTCGAGATGCGAAACCACCTGCGGGAGGACGCCCGCGTCGCCCCATCCGACGACCGCAAGCAGAAGCTGCTCGCCGCCGCCGGGTGGAAGGGCGAGATTGCCCTCATCGTGAAGCGAATCGAAGGGCGCGTGATTCTCGAAGTCCGCGACAACGGCGTCGGCATGACGGAGGAGGTTCGCAAGAAGTGCCTCCAGCCGCACTACACGACGAAGCGGGACAACGCCCTGTACGAGGGCTACAGCGCGGGCATGGGCCTGGGCCTCTCGTTCGTGGCGATGGTACTGGAACACCACCACGCGCAGCTCAACATCGAGTCCGCCGTGCGACACGGGACGACGTTCCGGGTGGTGTTTCCCGCGGCATAGTAGTAGGCACACTCCGTGTGCCGTCTCCTCGGCGTGTCGGCGAGTTCTCGGAAGTCGCTGCGACCGACAGGAGACGGCACACGGAGTGTGCCTACTACTATGGACACCGCCCGCCCGTCTTTGCCACAATCCACGGATGAAGCTCACGCAATTACTCGCCCCCGGCGGCGACCTCGCGGTTCGGATGCCGCACTTCGAGGCCCGGCCGCAACAGGTCGAGATGGCCGAGGCGGTCGCGGCCGCGCTCAAGAAGAACCAGAAAATGATGGTCGAGGCCGGCACCGGCGTCGGCAAGAGCTTCGCGTACCTGCTCCCGGCCGTCGCCGCCGTCGCGGACCGCAAGGACTACCGCGTCGTCGTCTCGACGCACACCATCGCCCTGCAAAACCAACTCATCGAGAAGGACATCCCGTTCCTGCAGCAGGCGCTACCGTTCGACTTCCGCCCGGTCCTGGTGAAGGGCCGCGGGAACTACGTCAGCCTCCGGCGGCTCAAGGTGGCGCAGCAGCGGATGGGTACGCTGTTCGCCGACCCGGTCGCGGTGCAACAACTCCAGACCATCGGCAAGTGGTCCCGGAAGACCGCCGACGGCACGCGGTCCGACCTGCCGTTGCAGCCGTTCCCGAGCGTCTGGGATTCGGTCGAGTCCGAGAGCGGCAACTGCCTCGGCCGTGTCTGCCCGAACCACGCCGAGTGCTTCTATTACAAGGCCCGCAAGGCCGTGTACGGGGCGAACCTGCTCGTCGTGAACCACGCGCTGTTCTTCAGCGACCTCGCGCTGCGGCGGCAGGGAGCGGGGCTGCTCCCGGACTACCAAGCCGTCATCTTCGACGAGGCCCACACGCTCGAAGACGTGGCGGCCGACCACCTGGGCTTGCAGGTGTCGCAGGGCGGCGTCGAGTACCTGTTGAACCAAATCCTCACGCCGCGCGGCAACCGCGGCGTCCTCGCCGCCCACGGCGATGCGGCCAGCTTCGTGCAACTCGACAACGCCCGGCAGGCGGCCGAGCGGTTCTTCGGCTCCGTCCACGAGTGGCACCAACTGCAAGGCCGCACGAACGGCCGCGTGCGGACGGCCGGGATCGTGCCGGACGCGCTATCCGAGGAGTTGGACAAGCTCGCGTCCGTGCTGTCCGCCATCGCGAACAAGCTGTCGGCGGAAGACGAGAAGATCGAACTGACCAGCCGCTCCACGCGGCTGGCGGCGCTCGCGAACACGGTCCGCCAGTGGCTCGCGCAGTCGCTCGGCGGGCAGGTCTACTGGGTTGAGGTAAAGACGACGATGGGTCGGCCGCGAGTGTCGCTCGCCAGCGCCCCCATCGAGGTCGGGCAGGCGCTCAAGGAGCAGCTTTACGACAAGGTTCCCGCCGTCGTGCTGACGAGCGCCACGCTCAGCGCCGGCGGGAAGGAAGGCTTCGCCCACGTCCAGCACCGACTCGGCCTGGACGACGCCGACACGCTGCAACTCGGCAGCCCGTTCGACTACAAGAAGCAGGTCCAACTGCACCTCTTTCAAAACACGATGCCGGACCCGGCCGGGCGGAGCGCGGAGTTCGAGGAGCAAGTCATCGCGAAGCTGCCGGAGTACCTCGCGAAGACGGAGGGCCGGGCGTTCGTGCTGTTCACGAGCTACACGTTCCTGAACCGGGCCGCCGACCGGCTGCGGCCGTGGGCGGCGAAGCACGGGTACGCCCTGTTCTGCCAGGGCGAGGGGATGCCGGCCGGGAAGATGTTGGAGCAGTTCCGCACGACGCCGCGGGCGGTGCTGTTCGGCGTGGACAGCTTCTGGCAGGGGGTGGACGTGCGGGGCGAGGCGCTGTCGAACGTGGTCATCACGAAGCTGCCGTTCGCCGTGCCGGACCGCCCGCTGACGGAGGCCCGCCTCGAAGCGATCCAGGCGGACGGCGGCAACCCGTTCATGGCGTACCAGGTCCCGCAGGCGGCGATCAAGTTGAAGCAGGGCTTCGGCCGCCTGATCCGCACCGCGACCGACCGCGGCCTCGTCGTGCTGTTCGACCCGCGGGTGCTGACGAAGCCGTATGGGAAGCAGTTCCTCGACGCGCTGCCGGAGTGTGAAATGTTTGTCGATGGCGTCCCGACCGGGACGGGGGCGTCACGTTCACCCGCCGCCCGTGTTTCCCGATCGCGCCATTGATTTCGCCACCTCGCCCAGGAACCCGACGGCCCGTTCGCCGCCGAGGAAGCCGACGAGCGCGGGGACGCCGACAAACAGGCCGAGCAACCAAAGGCCGACGGGCGAGGCCATCATCGCGCCGAATCGCATGCAATACAGGTAGCCGAAGAGAAACCCCATGGTGCCGCAGAAGCTGCCGTACACCGTCGAGCGGGCGAGCCAGTTCTTCAGCGACCACGGCTGGGACGATCGACCGGTACGTCGGGGGACGCGAATCTCTTCGCCGCAGGGGCAAGTAAAGTGTCGGAAGCGTTCGGCGTCGGGCTTTCGCCAGTAGCGGTTGCAGAACCAACAGCGGAATTGAATCATCGGGGAACCCTCCGATTGCAAGAGGGTTCGTCTGAATCGCGGGGGGATTTGAGATGCGACTCCGTCTAAACGCGACGTGGAGGCTTTGCGTAACGGACCGCGGGCGTCCAGAGTTCGGCTTCCAAACGCGGCGGGCGAGGAACTTAGACTTCCGAAGTCCGGCTTCGACTTCGGAAGTCGATCCCGCGCGGGGACGGATGCCAAGTCAAGTAGTTGGGCATTGCCCACCGGTGTCGGCGACCGCCTCCGACACCGGTGGGCAATGCCCACCCTACGAAACGACGGGGCGTCGTTGCCGGTTCGACTTCCGAAGTCGAAGCCGGACTTCGGAAGTCGGGCCTCCTAAGCCCTCCTGACTCCCAACTGAATCAACTTCCCCGTGTGGTTCGCCCGGTCGCCGGTCCACTTCCCGACCTTGCCGCCGCCGCCGTTCACGCCGTCGGCGAGGCCACGCGTCAGGACATACCAGCAGAAATAACAGTGGTTGCTCGTCGCCCCCGGCAGGGCGTCCGGGTCACGCGCCAGAATTTCGTCGCGGATCGCCGTCAGCCCCTTGCGGAACACCGTGCCGACGTAGGGGTGCTTCCGGGCGTTGCGGATGATCTCCTCCACCGTGTCCGTGTGGACGTTGCCGATGGTGAGCTGGTCCAGGTCGCTGGCGAAGCCGCAGCACGGCTTCACCTCGCCCTTCGGGTTCACGATCAGCGCCTGCCCCGGCCCCTCGCAGTAGTCCTCCTGGAACCACGTCCCGTCCCACGGGTCGGCCCCGCCGAGGCCCTCGGCCCGCTCGACCGTCGCCAAATGGTTCCAGTTCAGCGTCATCGTGAAGTCGTCGCTGACCAGCAGGTAGTGCTTCAACAGGTCCGACCACTCGATTACCGCGTCGAGTTCCTTCGCCAGCCGCTGGATCGGTTCGAGGCCCTTGTCCGGCGACTTGCTCGCGTAGCTCAGCGACAGGATCGTGTCGCGGGCGAACACCTTGCGGGCCACCCGGCAGTACTCGGCGAGCTTGGCGATGTCCATGCCGTGGAACTTGTCCACGCTCAGGCCGAGCTTGCCGCTGAACCCGGCTTCGCGGAGCTTCGTCAGCACGCGGGTCAAGTGCTTCGCGTCCGTGTGCCAGACGCCGTTGGACATGAGCTTGTCGAACCGGAAGCCCAACTCCGCGGCCCGCTTCGTCAGCGCGATCACGAACTCCGGGTACAGGAACGGCTCGCCGCCGGTGAAGCCGAGGACTTCGATCCCGGCTTCGTGGGCCTGTTCGAGGAACCGGAGGGCCGTCGGGATGTCGAGCCGGTCGGTCCACTCGATCGGCACGCAACAGTGCGGGCACGACAGGTTGCACTGGTACGTTCCGGCGAACGACAGGTAGTTCGGCCGGAACGTGCGGGTCCGGCGGGCGACGGGGCGGCCCGGCTCGCGGGCGGTCGGCGGGGTTACGTTCTGAGTGCTCATTGCTTTCAAGAGGCTTCCCGGTGCGGGGAACTGCCACGGCCATCAACGGCGAGCGTCACGGCGTGAGCGTGACGTGCCTACGAATCGCGGCGACCGGCTTCGTGGAACCCTGAGCGGAAGCGACGGGGTGAAGGCGCTCCACCCCGGTCGCTTCCGCTCAGGGTTCCACAAGACACGACATCCGGCCGCGGCCCGGCACGTGACACGTCACGCTCACGCCGTGACGCTCGCCGTTGCGACGGCAACCGGCCGCGGCTGCGAGGCGTTCGGAATCATTCCGCGTGTAACGGTCGTGTCACTTGAGTAATATAGGACGCCCCGCGGCCCGAACGGGTTAGACACGGCCCGGCGTTTCGTCATAATGGCAAGTGAGGTTCCCACGCCCCTCGATAACCTCTGGCGATTCTGCCGACCCTGACGGCGGTGAGTTTTCCCGGCGGCACGAATTCTCCTCGCGGGTTGTTTGGCGAACGGGCGGAACCTTTATCATCCGTACCAGTCGTTCCTCCAGGAAATGACTCCCATGCGCACGGCCACGCTCCGCACCCTCGCCGGCTCGCTCTCGGTCGCCGCCCTCGCCGCGCTGGTTTCCGTCGCGCCGTCGCACGGGCAGGTCGCCCCGATTGCCGCGCCCGACGCGCCGGAGGGGGCCAAGAAGGAGAAGAACGCGCCGCTGGAAGTCATGATCTTCCCGTCCGACCGCGACGCCAAGAACATGATCAAGGCCGTCAACGATTACCTCGAAGAGTTCAAGGAGAAGAAGGAGAAGGCCCCCTGGGACAAGATTTGCTTCGCCGCCCAGCAGGTCCTCGACGCGAAGAGCGACTCCTTCTACGAGGCGAAGACGGAAGACGGCAAGGTCCAGCGGATCAGCGCGAAGGCGGAGGCGAATCGGCTCATCGGCCGGTTCCCGCAGGAAGGCAAGCAGTTCTACCAGCTCACGTTCGGCGGCACGGCCGACGGCCTGCTCAACGACGCCGTCGGCAAGAACTACGACCGCACCGTCCTCGCCGAGGTGTCGCAGCGGTACTTCCACACGAAGGCCGGGGCGCAGGCCGCCCTGCTGCTCGCCGGGCTACACCTGGACCGCGGGAACTACGTCGAGAGCGCGTACTCGTTCGAGCGGCTGCTCGACCGCAAGGACGCCGAGGAGTTCTTCACCCCGCTCACCACGTTCAAGGCCATCGTCGCGCTCCAGCGGGCCGGGCAGTCGGCGGATAAGGTGAAGAAGCTGACCGACCAACTGGAGAAGAAGTACCCCCGCGACGGCCTCAAGATCGGCCGGCGGACGTACTCGTTCGACGACCTCAAGGACGAACTCGCGAAGTCGCCGGAGACGCTGTTCGGCAAGGTCGGCGACGCCTACGTGACGATGCGGCTGGGGAACGCCTCGCACACCGGCGTCGGCGACGGCGGCGCGCCGTTCCTCGACCCGGCGTACACCCGGTCGATGACCACCCGCACCGAGGACTTCCAGGAAGGGGCGGCGTGGATCCAGCAGAACCTCACGGACGTGGTCAAGGGCGTCCGGGCGACCGGCAGCCAGCAGGTCGTCGCCATCCCCGGCTTCTTCCCGGTGTCCGCCCAGAACCTCGTGTTCGTGCGGACCTACGACGGCATCTTCGCTTACGTCACGAAGGACGGGTTCTCCAACCACGGCAAGCCGGCGAAGGCCGGCGACCTGTACTGGTACGCCGACGCGAAGGGGGCGCTCGCGGCCATCATGTCCGCGGACAACAACGCGGACGCGAAGGCCCGGTTCCAGCAGTACAAGGACAGCCACAAACTCAAGACGATCCTGTTCGACAACCCGCTCGTCGGGTCGATGACGCACGACGGGCAGAACGTGTACGCGGTGGACGACACGGCCCTCCCGTCGCCGCCGGCCGTGTACGACCCGAACATGGGGTTCATGCCGGTCAACCCCGGCGCGGGCGGGCAGATGGGCGTGGACAAGCTGTTCGCCGAGGGGAACCGGCTCGTCGCGCTCAACATGCTCACCGGCAACCTCGCGTGGCAACTCGGCAACGCCGTCTCCGTCCCGGCCATGACCGAGGAGGAAGAGGACAAGACGGACAACCCGCTGTTGCTCATGGCCAACGCCTTCTTCGTCGGGCCGCCGCTGCCGGTCAACGGCAAACTGTACGTGCTGTTCGAGAAGAACGGCCGGATGCGGCTGGCCTGCCTCGACCCGCTCAAGGTGAAGCACTACCAACTTCCGAACGGCAAGCCGAGCGACAAGGCCCCGGAACTCGTCTGGTCGCAACGGCTCGGCGAGCCGAACATGAAGCTCCCGCTGGACAGCGTCCGCCGGTTCCAGTGCTCGTACCTGGCGTACTCCGAGGGCGTCATGATCTGCCCGACGAACGCCGGCGCCGTCGTGGCCGTGGACGTGATGTCCCGTAGCCTCCTGTGGGCGCGGTCGTACCGCAGCCTCGAACAGCCGGCGGCCGGGCAAGAAAACATGGGCGGCCGCCGGTTCGTCCGCGGCGGGCAGCCGCCGAACACCGGCCTGTCGGCCCTGGCCGCGGACCACTACCGGGCAGCGGCCCCCGTCGTCTCGAACGGCCGGGTCGTGTTCACCGCGTTCGACTCGAAGAGCATCGACTGCCTCGACCTCCGGACCGGCGACCTCCTCTGGACCGAACCCCAGCGGGCGGGCGACCTGTACGTCGGCGGCGTGGTCGCGGACAAGGTCGTCGTCGTCGGGAAGGAGTTCGTCCGGGCGATCAACCTCGTCGGCAAGCCCCGCGAGAAGGCCGGGCCGACCGGCAAGGAGGACACCGTCATGGCGTGGCGGGACCTCCGCGTCGGCACGCCGGCCGGGCACGGCGTCGTCAGCAAGGGCGGCGTGTACTACCTGCCGTTGGCCAACAGCCCGGACGGCGACCGGCCGGAAATCTGGGCGATCAACGTCGCGAAGGGGACGGTCACGGCGAAGGCCGCGTACCGCAAGAAGGCCGAGGCCGACGGCCCGCCGGTCATGCTCGGCAACCTCGCCTTCCACGAGGGGCAGCTCCTCGCCCAGTCGCCGCTCGAGCTGGCCGTCTTCCCGCTCACCGGGCTGAAGAAGGCGGAGATGGACAAGCTGCTCGCGGCGAACCCGAAGGACCCGGTCGGCCTCGTCGCCCGCGGCGAGATCAGCATGGACAACGGCGAGATCGCCGCCGCCATCGCCGACTTCAAGGAGGCGGCGAAGAACAACCCGCCGGAGGACGCGCAGCGGCGGCTCCGCGAGAAGTTGTATGCGGCCTACACGGAACTGCTCCGCAAGGACTTCACCGCCGGCGAGTCGTTCCTCGACGAGTACAAGGGGCTGACCGAGGTGAAGGTCGATTCCGACGACCCGAAGGTCAAGCAACAGCAGATCGACGAGGGGTTCAACCGCAGAAAGACGTTCCTCGAACTCATGGCCAACGGCCGGCGACAGCAGAAGCGGCTGGCCGAGGCGTTCGACCATTACGTCGAGATTTCAAAGCTCGGCGACAACAAGCAGCTCATCTCCATCGGGTCCGAGACGAACGGCCAGACCCGGCCGGACGTGTGGGCGCGGGGGCAAATCTCCGCGATGATCGAGGAAGCCACCGACCCGGCCGTCCGCAAGCCGCTCGAGGACCGGGTGGCGAAGGAGTGGGCGGCCGTTCAGAAGGGGGCCGACCCGAAGGCGCTCGCGGAGTTCGTCCGGGCGTTCGGCGACCACTTCGCCGTCGGCCGCGAGGCGCAGCTGGCCCTCGCCGAGAAGAAGCTGGCCGCGAACAACGACGACGACGCCCGCGAGGCGCAGGCCCTGCTCCTGAAGGTCTGGGCGACCGCGCCGGAGAAGCGGATCGTCGCCCGCGCGATTGAGACGCTCGCCCGGCTGATGACCCGCCGCGGCATGATGGACGACGCCGTCGCCCTGTACGCGAAGCTCGGCGAGGAGTACCCGGACGTTTCCATCCGCGACGGCAAGACCGGGGCCGACTTCCTCAACGACCTGCTCACCGACAAGCGGCTCCTGCCGTACCTGGAGCCGATGCGGATCCCGACGCCGGACCGGGTGAAGGTGAACGAGGTCCGCGGTGGCGCGGCCGGCGGGTACAACACGATCACCGTCGAGCCGGACGGGGCGGAAACCAACGCGTTCTACCAGCGGCACCGGCTCATGCTCATGCCGAACAACGCCGGCGACGGGACGTGGGCGCTGAAGGTGTACGACCGCTCGACGAACCAGGAGAAGGCGACGTTCCCGCGGCTGCGGTTCTACGCCCAGACCGGCGTGCCGCAGCACCGGATCGCCCAGGCGCACGGCAACTTGCTGCTCGTCCACACCGGCCTCATGGTCCACTGCTTCGACCTGGCCGAGAAGAAGCAGCTGTGGGAGTTCAACCCGCTCGGCGACCTGAAGCTCGACCCGAACCGGAACAACTACTACGACGGCAACCCGATCCCGGAGATGGACGTGACGGTCCCGCTCGGCCAGGACGGGACGAAGCTCGGCGTCGGCCGGGCCACCGTGCTGGAGGCGAACGTCGCCTGCGTCGTCTGGAAGGACGGCCTCATCGGCCTCGACCCGATGACCGGGGCGAAGCTCTGGTCCCGCACCAACGTCGGGTCGAATTCCGTCGTGTTCGGCGACTCGCAGCACGTCTTCGTGGTCGAGAAGAATAACGAGAACCGGCCGACCCGGTCCCGCGCGTTCCGGGCGGCGGACGGCAAGCCGGTGGACACCGCCCCGGACTGTAGCGGCCTCGTGACCGGCGACGCGCTCGTCCGGTTCGTCGGCCGCCACCTCCTCGTGACGGACGTGAAGGAGAAGCAGCGACACCTCCGGCTGTACGACCCGCTGACCGGCCAGGACGTGTGGTCGAAGGGGTACCCGGCGGACGCGGCCGTGTTGCACTCGCACCTGCCCGAAGTCACGGGGGCGATCAAGGCGGACGGGGCGTTCGAGGTCCTCGCCATCAAGACCGGCAAGCCGGTGTTCGCCGGGCAAATCGACAAGGGGAACGCGGCCGACCACGCGAAGGACCTGGTGAAGCCGGTGCTGCTCGGCGACGGCGAGCGGTTCTACCTCGTGCTGAACAAGGCCGGGAACGCCAACGCCGGGCGGAACTACAACTACATGTACCTGAAGTTCCTGCCGGTCAACGGCGCGGTCTACTGCTTCGACCGCGCGTCCGGCACCCGCCTCTGGTACACGGACAAGCTGTTCCTGAACCAGCACCTGTTGATCGACCGGTTCGCCGACGTGCCCGCCCTCGTGGCCGGCACGCAGATGCAGTCGGACGACGGCACGGGCCAGTGGATCTACCGCGTCATCGTCCTGGACAAGGCGAACGGCCGGCTGCGGTACTACCGGAACCTCAGCCAGAACGGGTACTTCTACTCGCTGGTGACGGACCCGAAGAACGCGACGGCGAAGGTCATCCGCGGCGACATGTACTGGGAGATCAGCCCGGACGACGGGAAGGCCCCGGCCGGCGAGCGGAAGGTGAACGCCGCCGTGCCGAGTACGCCGACCAGCGGCCCGGCGTCGCCGGTTCCGCCGCCGGTAGCCGTGCCGAAAAAATGACGTGAGAGTTTGCCGGGTGGGTCGTCTACGTAGGATGGGTGATTCCGTGCGGAGGAAGATCGCGTGAAACGCCGCCACTTTCTGACGAGCCTGCTGTCGCTGCCGGCGGGGTTCTCGGCGCTCGCGGCCGCGGCCGACGACCCGAAGAAGAAGCTCGACATCGAGCCGGTCGTCGAGAAGGGGTTGGAGTGGCTGAAGCGGAACCAGCAGTCCGACGGCCGGTGGGAGGCGCAGGGTGGGGCGTACCCCGGCGCGATGTCCGGCATGGCGGGCATGGCCCTGCTCATGGAGGGCAGCACGCTCCGCGAGGGGAAGTACAGCGACCAGCTGGTGAAGGCGGTGAAGTGGTTCACCGACCGCGTCCAGGGCAACGGCCTGCTCGGCAACCCGCTCAACGCCGCCGAGCGCGACCGGTACATCTACGGCCACGGGTTCGGCCTCTTGTTCCTGGCGAGCGTGTACGGCGAGGAGGACGACGAGGACCGCCGCAAGAAGCTCGAACAGGTCATCAAGCGGGCCGTCGATTTCTCCTGCAAGGCGCAGACGGACAAGGGCGGGTGGGGCTACGTCAGCGCCCTGGAGGGGGGCAACTTCGACGAAGGCTCCACGACGATCACGCAGCTGCAGGCCCTCCGCGCGGCCCGGAACGCGGGCATCGCCGTGCCGAAGAAGACGATCGACAACGCCGTCGAGTACCTGCGGAAGTGCACGACGCCCCGCGGCGGCGTCATCTACAACCTGTCCGGCAGCGGGATCGCCGCGGCTGGCCAGGAGCGGCCGCCGATCACGGCCGCCGCCGTCGCGTGCGCGTTCAGCTCGGGGCAGTACAACGACGAGTACGCCAAGAAGTGGATTCAATACTGCAAGGAACACATCCCGATCGCGTCCGGCCGGCTGGCGCACGACGAGTACCAGAGCTATTACCTGGCACAGGCCATCTACGTCCTCGGCGAGGACCGGTATGCCGAGATGTTCCCGAAGTCGGCCGCGAACGACCGCTGGCAGTGGAGCAAGTACCGGGACGTGATGTACGAGTACCTGAAGTCCCAACAGGCCGCGGACGGCAGCTGGTCCGGCGGCTACATCGGCCCGGTAATGTCCACGTCCGTGAACCTGTGCATCCTGCAACTGGAGAAGGGCGTCCTTCCCATTTACCACCGCTGACCCCTGCCCCTTCACCGCCCCGACCCGGTGCCCCATGACCCGCACCCTCGCACTCGCGTTCGCGGCCCTGGCCGTCGGCCCGGCCGCCGCCGCCGACCCGCGGCCCAAGACGGACATCGAGCCGGTCGTGGCGAAGGCGCTCGAGTACCTGAAGCGGACCCAGCAGGCCGACGGCCACTGGGAGGCCCAGGGCGGGGCGTACCCGAGCGCCATGACCGGCGTGGCGGGCATGGCGCTCCTCATGGAGGGCAGCACCCTCCGCGAGGGGAAGTACAGCGACCAGCTGGTGAAGGCCGTGCAGTGGTTCACGACGCACGCCCAGCCGAACGGCCTGCTCTGCAAGCGGGGGGCGCACAACTCGTACATCCACTGCCACGGGTACGGCCTCTTGTTCCTGGCGAGCGTGTACGGGGAGGAGGACGACGAGGACCGCCGCAAGAAGCTCGAACAGATTCTGAAGCGGGCGGTGGACTTCTCGTGCAAGGCCCAGACGGACCAGGGCGGGTGGGGGTACGTTAGCGCCATCGAGGGGAACAACTTCGACGAAGGGTCCACGACCGTGACGCAGCTCCAGGGGCTGCGGGCCGCCCGGAACGCGGGGATAGCCGTGCCGAAGAAGACGATCGACAACTCGGTCGAGTACCTCCGCAAATGCACGACCCCGCGGGGCGGGCTGATCTACAACCTCGGCCGCGGCCGCGTCGCCGCCGCCGGGCAGGAGCGGCCGGCCATCACGGCCGCCGCCGTCGCGTGCGCGTTCAGCGCCGGGCAGTACAACGACGAGTACGCGAAGCGGTGGATCCAGTACTGCAAGGAAAACATCCCCGTCGCCGCCGGCCGCGTCGCCCACGACGAGTACCAGAACTACTACCTCTCCCAAGCCATCTACGTCCTCGGCGAGGACCGGTACGCCGAGATGTTCCCGAAGGCGGCGGCGGCCGACCAGTGGAAGTGGTCCGCGTACCGCGACACGATGTACGACTACCTGAAGGCGAACCAGGCGGCGGACGGCAGTTGGGCCGGCCACGGCTGGGGCGCGGGCCAGGTGTACGCGACCGCCGTGAACCTCACCATCCTCCAGTTGGACAAGGGCGTCCTCCCGATTTACCACCGCTAACCCCGGAACCCGTGACCATGAGCGTCGAACCGACCGAAGTGAAAATGGACTCCGCCGACCTCGCGGCCATCAAGAAGCTACAATCGGCCTACCAGGACCTGAAGCGGCAGCTCGGCCGCGTCATCGTCGGGCAGGACGAGGTCATCGAGCAACTGCTCATCGTCCTGTTCACCCGCGGCCACTGCATGCTGGAGGGCGTGCCGGGCCTCGCGAAGACGCTCATGATCTCGTCGCTGGCGAAGTGCCTGTCGCTGGACTTCAGCCGCATCCAGTTCACCCCGGACCTGATGCCGGCGGACATCACCGGGACGGACTTCATCGAGAAGAACCCGGTCACCGGCGGCGTGGACCTGAAGTTCCGCCCCGGCCCGCTGTTCGCCAACATGGTGCTGGCGGACGAAATCAACCGGACCCCGCCGCGGACGCAGGCGGCGCTCCTGGAAGCCATGCAGGAGCGGCAAGTCTCCGTCGGCCGGGTGCGGCACAAGCTCGCCAACCCGTTCTTCGTCCTCGCGACGCAGAACCCGATCGAGCAGGAAGGGACGTACCCGCTCCCCGAGGCGCAGCTCGACCGGTTCATGTTCAAGGTGTTCGTCGGCTACCCGACGGCCGCGGAGGAGTTCGAGATCGCGAAGCGGACGACCTCGACCCAGGTGGACGAGATCGCCCCGGTACTGACCGGCGAGCAAATCCTCGACCTCCAGCAGCTCGTCCGCAAGGTTCCGGTGTCGGACCACATCATCCGGTACACCCTGGCGCTCGTCCGGCAGACGCGGCTGGGCGAAGGCTCGTCGCCGAAGTTCATCAAGGAGTGGCTGTCCTGGGGGGCCGGCCCGCGGGCGGTGCAGAACCTGATCCTGTCGGCTAAGGCCCGCGCCCTGCTCTACGGCCGGCCGCACGTCACGACCGAGGACATCCAGAAACTCGCCCACCCGGTCATGCGGCACCGCATCCTGACGAACTTCACGGCCGCGTCCGAGGGCGTCACGACGGACAAGGTGATCGCGAAAATTCTCGAGGAGACGCCGAGCAAGGAGGGCGAACTCGAGCGGGACGAGCGGTTCAAGAAGATGTTCACGCCGGTGTAAGCCCCCGACTTCCGAAGTCCGGCTTCGACTTCGGAAGTCGATCACAGGAGTGACGTTTTTTTTCAATGTTCAGGGCGTTGGTTCCCCTGGACTTCCGAAGTCGAAGCCGGACTTCGGAAGTCGGGTTCCCGTGATTTGCCTTCCACAGTTGGGCACAATGGCAGCCAAAGACGACGACCCCCGGCGGTTCCTGGACCCGCGGACCATCGCCCGCATCTCGCAGCTCGACCTGCGGGCGAAGCAGGCCGTGTCCGGGTTCATCTCCGGGATGCACAAAAGTCCGTTCTTCGGCCAGTCGGTCGCGTTCGTCCAGCACCGGGAGTACGTCCCCGGCGACGACATCCGGCACATCGACTGGAAGGTCTGGTCCCGGTCCGACCGGTTCTACCTCAAGCAGTTTGAGGCGGAAACGAACCTCCGCTGCACGCTCGTCGTGGACACGAGCGAGTCGATGGTCTACGGCAACGGGGCGATGAACAAGTACGAGTACGCCTGCACCGCCGCCGCGTGCCTGGCGTACCTGACGGTGAAGCAGCAGGACTCGGTCGGCCTCGTCAGCTACGGCTGGGACGTGAACCAAGTCATCCCCGCCCGCAGCGCCCAGAACCAGATCGACGCCGTGGCGAAGACGCTCGACCTGAGCCGGCCGCGGGAGAAGACGGACGTGCTGAAGGCGATGCGGCGGATCGCCGAGAGCACGCCGTCGCGGGGCCTCGTCGTCCTGTTCTCGGACCTGCTGACCGACCGCGAGCCGATCTTCAAGGGGCTGGAGATGCTCCGCCATCGGCGGCACGACGTGATGGTGTTCCACGTGATGGACGACGACGAACTGACGTTCCCGTTCGGCGGGATGACGCGGTTCGAGGGGATGGAGGAGCTGCCGAACCTACTATGCGACCCGAAGGCGCTGCGGGAAGGCTACCTGGAAGTGTTGGAAGAGTACCTGACGGAGGTTCGCCGCGGCTGCTCGCGGATGGGGGTGGACTACACGCTCGTCCGGACCAGCGACTACCTGGACGCGGTGCTGTCGCGGTTCCTGTTCCAGCGGATGGCGAACAAGGGCAGCCCGGCGCGACGGTGATTTGTAGGGCGGGTCAAGGCTTTGCGCCGACCCGCCGTGGCGACTGAGACCGACGGCGGGTCGGCGCAAAGCCTTGACCCGCCCTACAAGAAACGACCCAGAGACCGACTCGATGCTCGAGATGTTCCTGAACCCGTGGTCGATGATGGCCGGCGCGGCGCTCGTCAGCGTGCCGATCATCATCCACCTCATCAACCGGATGCGGTTCAAGCGGGTCCGCTGGGCGGCCATGGAGTTCATCCTCAAGGCCCAGAAGCGGATGAAGAAGAAGCTGATCTTCCAGCAGCTTCTCCTCCTGTTCCTCCGCTGCCTGATGGTGTTCCTCGCCGGCCTCCTGTTCGGTCGGTTCTTGGGCTTCAACCCGCTCGACGGCCGGGAGACCCGCACCACGTCGCACGTCGTCATCCTCGACGACTCGCCGAGCATGGCCGACTTCTTCCGCGGTGACGACGGCCAGCTGACCGACGCCTTCGGCGAGGCGAAGAAGGTGCTGGTCGAGCAGATCGCCCCGGCCGCATCGCAAGCGACCACGCCGCAGACGCTCGACGTGATGATGCTGTCCACGCCGGCCACGCCCCGCAACTTTGGCCGGATCAACAACACGTCCATCGAGGAGGTGAAGTCGTACCTGAACGGGTTTACGCCGTCGCCGGTCCGTGGGTCGCTGGTGGACGCGCTCCAGCGGGCGAAGAAGGCGCTCGACGAGCAGACCGGGGCCGAGGTGTCGCAGGTCGTCCACGTGCTCAGCGACTTCCGCTCGACCGACTGGGAACAGGACGGCGAGAAGATCAAGACGGCCATCGGCGACCTGACCACCGCGCGGGTGAAGGTGCATCTGGTGGACGTGGCCCACCCGTTCCGCAAGGACGAGAAGCGGCCGCCGTTGCACCACGACAACGTGAGCGTCGTCGAGCTGAAGCCGGCGAAGCTCGTGACCGCCCGGTACGAGGCCCTCGAGTTCACGCTGCGGGTCCGCAACAACGGCGCGACGGAGCTGAAGGACGTGCGGTTCCCGATCTCCGTCAACGGCGACGACAAGAAGGGGCAGTCGGTCCAGTTCCAGACGCTGCCGGGGAATGCCGAGAAATCGTTGACCTTCACTTTAAACCTCGACATCGTTGGCACGCCGGAGAAGCCGCTCGACCGGTTCAGCCTCGTCACCGCCCGGATGGAAGCTGCGGAACCCGGCGGGTTGGTCCTCGACAACGCCCGGCACGCGATCGTCGAGGTCCGCGACCGGCTGCCAATGCTCGTCGTGGACGGCCGCCCGGCGATGCGGGACAAGCGGGAGGGCGACGGCTTCTACCTCCAGCGGCTGTTCACCGACGCCATCGGCGGGTTCAAGTGGGTTCCTGGGAGCCTGAAAGACTTGGAAGGCGACCTGCGGCAATACACCTGCGTGATGCTGCTCAACGTGCCGGCCGTGCCGGAGGCGGCGGTGAAGAACCTGGAAGCCTACGTCCGCGACGGCGGCGGCCTCGGCGTCTTCCTCGGCCCGGACGTGAAGCCGGCCGATTACAACAAACTCCTTTACGCGGACGGCAACGGCCTGTTCCCGGTCCCGTTGCCGGAGCAGCCCAGTCCCGTCGTGCCGGAGGAGGTCAAGATCGTCCGCCGGTTCTCGCCGACGAAGAAGATTCTGTTGAAGGACCGATCCCTTAAGACCCACCAAGCCATCGCGTCGCTCTACAACGACGACCGCGGTCAGCCGCTCAAGGACGACGAGTTGGAGCGGTTCTTCCGGTTCGTGTACATCGACCGGTACTGGCCGGTGAAGCGGATCGGCAAGTGGCGGGAGGATCGGTCGGTCGCGGAACTGTACTGCATGCCGAACGAGTCGCCGATGGGCGAGTACGACAAGCCGGTCATCGACTTCCTCACGAAGCTGCCGGTGGACGAGCCGAAGTACGCGAAGTACAAGCCGCAACTCGATGACTTGAAAGCCAAGCTCCGCGCGAAGGCCCTGTCGTCCGACCCGCTGTACGAACTAGCGGCGCTGTTCGACCAACTGCTCGCCGACCAGCGGGCGGAGGGCAGCCCGGCCGAGGCGACGCTCCGCGAGTTCTGGTCGCTGCCGGAGATCGCCGACCTGCGGGCCGAGGCCGCACGGCTCCGCGACTTAGTGAAGTTCGGCGACCCGCTCTACTTCGCGAAGGCGTTCGGCAAGGGTCGGGTGACGGCCATCACGACGACCGCCGGGGAGACGTGGACCGACTGGGCGTCCGCCCCACCGGGTAACACGTCGTTCCCGCCGATCATGACGATCATGGAACGCTACCTGTCCGGCGGCACCGCGGAGGCGAACCTCTCAGTCGGCGAGGCGCTCGCGCTGAAGTTCGACGCGGCCCGGTACAAGCCGACGGTCGGCCGGGCGTTCCTCGGGTTCGACGCGCTGAAGGACGCCGGCGGGCAGCGGGCGGCCGCGGCCGTCGCCCCGGTGGACCTGAAGGAGCAGACGATGAACACGACCGCCGGGCAGCACGAGTTCGCGTTCGCGGACTCGCAGAAGCCGGGCGGCTACCTGTTCACGTTCTCGCAGATCAAGGCCCAGAGCGCCGGGTCGGACGCGACGGAGCTGCCGGAGTACGTGGCGGCGGCGTTCAACGTGGACGCCGCCCGCGAGGGCGACCTGCGGCGGTACGGCCGGGACGACGTCCTCGGCAACGCACCGGGGGCGGAGCTGCACTCGGCCGGCGACGCCGGCTGGGTGGACCTGCTGAAGAACAAGAAGTCCGACTGGACGGAAGCGGGCTGGATCTTCCTGGTGCTGTTGCTCGTGCTGATGGCCGAGAGCGCGCTGGCGGTGAAGCTGAGCCACCACAGCACGGCCGGCACGCTCGACCACGCCGCCCCGTCCGTGGCGGCGATGTTCAACCGCACCGCCGCGAACCCCGCCCCGCCGACGGCGGCGTGACGGGCATTTGTAGGGTGGTGGGGGGGGGGGGGGGGGGGCCGGGGGGGGGGGGGGGGGGGGGGGGGGGGGGGGGG